>DQVA01000299.1 GCA_015661965.1 Candidatus Bipolaricaulota bacterium | reverse complement strand
GTATTCCGCGAGTACGAGAAGGCCGAGCTCCACCTCAAGGCGGGCGCCAACCGGGTGCTCATCTCCGCCCCACCTAAAGGGAGGCGGAAAAAGGAGATCCCTCAGATCCTGTACCGGATCAACGAAATGGACTTCAAGCCGGAAGAGCACCGGATCGTGTCCGCCGCCTCTTGCACCACCAACTCCTTGGGGCCGGTGGTGAAGGTACTGCACGACGCGTTCGGGATCGAGCACGGATTCCTTACCACCGTGCACGGCTATACCGCCGATCAGCGGCTGGTGGACGCGCCCCACCGGGACCTTGCCCGGGCGCGGGCGGCAGCGGCCAACATCATCCCCACCTCCACCGGCGCCGCCCGGGCCATCCCAGCCATCTTCCCCGATCTCGAGGGCAAGATGGACGGGATCGCCATGCGGGTGCCGGTGGTGTGCGGGTCGGTGTCCGACTTCACCGCCCGGCTCAGCCGGCCGGTCACGGTGGATGAGGTCAACCAGGCATTCAGGAAGGCCGCCCAGGGTCCCTTGGGCGAGGTGATGCTGGTCACCGCGGACTATATCGTGTCCTCCGACGTCCTGGGGGAGGACCACTCGGCGGTGGTGGCGCTGGCCTACACCATGGTGTTGGATGAGGACCCGCAGGTAGTGAAGGTGCTTTCCTTCTACGACAACGAGTGGGGCTATGCCAACCGGCTGGTGGATGTGGCCGGGCTGGTCGCCAAGTGAATAGGACTTAGGGGTAGATGCTAAAATTGGAGGGGGTGGCAGCGGGGCTGGTGGGCCTGGTGGCACCGCCCCGCTGCTTTTTCTGCAGCGCCCCCCTCCGGTCCCTCAACCCTCTATGCCCAGATTGTGAGGAGGACCTGCCCCGCTGGCAGGACCCCCGCTGCCTGGTGTGTGGCCGCGGGGTGGAAGAGGGGATCGACCTGTGTCGGGAGTGCGCGGTGGAGGGGCGGCCGTACGCGGCGGCCCGCACCCTAGGCCCTTATGAAGGTGGCCTGAGGCGGCTGATCCAAGCCCTCAAGTACGAGGGGGAGCGGGCCCTGGCCCGCCCGCTCGGCCACCTCCTGGTCGAGCTCATTTCACCGCCTAGCACCCAGGGCCCCGGAAATCGGAAGTTCATCCCCCCGGACCCTCTGCCCTCCCTGGTCGACTTGGTGGCGTGTGTGCCCCCCGATCCGGTGCGGGTCAGGGAGCGAGGGTATCATGCGGCGGAGCTCCTGGCACGAGTGGTGGCCCGCCGGTTGGGACTTCCCTTCAGGGCCGTCTTGCGCAAGCGGCGGCCCACGCCGCCACAGGTGGGCCGCCCCCGGGAGGAGCGGCTGACCGCCCTCCAAGGCGCGTTCGTGGCCCGGCGGCCCGGACAGGGGGAGACGGTGCTGCTTGTGGACGACGTGATCACCACCGGAGCCACGGTGGCCGAGGCCTGTCGGGCCCTGGCGGAGGCCGGCTACGGCGACATATACGTGCTCGCCTGTGCCCAGGCGGGGGAGGACTGATATGGAGATCAGGAGGTTCGTGGTGGGGCCGCTCTTGACCAACTGCTACCTCCTCCTGGATGGGGAGGTTGCGGCATTGGTGGACCCGGGCGGGCTGTCCCCAGAGCTGGAGCTTGCCTTGGAAAGGGCCAAACTTCGCTACCTCCTCCTCACCCACGGGCATTTCGATCACGCCGACGCCGTTGAATCGCTGCGGGCCCGCACCGGGGCAGCGCTCCTGTATCACCCCGAGGAACGGGCCACGTTCTGGTCCCTGGGCCGCACCCCCCCTCCCCTGGACGGTGAGCTCTCCGAGGGGGACCGTGTCCGGTTGGGCGGGGAGGAGCTCACCGTGTGGCACCTCCCCGGCCACTCCCCAGGCTCGGTGGCGTTCCTGTGGGAGCGGGGTAAGACCGTGTTGGTGGGGGACGTGCTGTTCGCCGGCTCGGTGGGGAGGACCGACTTGCCAGGGGGTTCCTGGGAGCTTCTACAGCGTTCCCTCAGGCGCCTGCTCTCCCTGGGGGACGATTGGCGGATCCTGCCCGGTCACGGTCCGGAGACGCACCTGGCCAGGGAGAGGACCCATAACCCGTATCTAAAGGAGCTCGAGCATGGAGCGGCCTGAGGTAGCCGAGGTCAAGGCCCGGGTGAACATCGTGGAGCTGGTAGGCCGGTACGTGAACCTGCGGCCGGCTGGGAAATCTTATAAAGGTCGCTGCCCCTTCCACCCCGATGATACCCCCTCCCTTACGGTGTCGCCGGAAAAAGGGCTGTGGCATTGTTTCGGCTGCGGGGCCGGTGGGGACGTCATCGGGTTCCTGATGCGCATCGAGCGGCTTAGCTTCTCGGAGGCCCTGGCCCGGCTGGCCCAGGAGGTGGGGGTAGAGCTGCGGGGCGGGGGGCCCAAGCTGGAGCTGCTTTCCGCTTGCCAAACCGTGGCCGAGTTCTTCCACCACCAGCTCCTCTCCCCCACCGGCCAGGCTGCCCGGGAGTACCTGCTTTCCCGCGGATTGGGAGAGGAATCCTGGGATAGGTGGGGTCTAGGTTACGCCCCGGACTCCTGGGACGCCCTGCTCAAGGGCCTCTCCCGGTTGGGGCTCGATACCCTGAAGGAGCTGGGGCTGGTGGTGGAAGGGGAGCGGGGCTATTATGACCGGTTCCGGGGTCGGGTGATGTTCACCCTGCGGGACGACCAAGGCCGGCCCATCGCCTTCGCCGGCCGGGCTTTGAGGGTGGCCCAGCCCAAGTACCTCAACGTCCCCAACACCCCCCTGTTCACCAAGGGTACCATCCTCTATGGACTGGACCTCGCCAAGCAGGCGATCAGAGAACGGGGGCGGGCCATCCTCGTGGAAGGCTACACAGACGTGATCAGCCTCCATCTGGCCGGGTTCCCCGAGGCGGTGGGCTCCATGGGTACCGCCCTCACCCAGGCCCAAGCCCGGCTCCTAGCCCGCTACACCGATCGGGTGGTAATCGCCTACGATCGCGACGCGGCCGGTTCCGCCGCCTCCCTGCGGGGCATGCTGATCCTGCGGGAGGCCGGCCTGCGGGTGGAGGTGGCCACCCTCCCCGCGGGGGAAGACCCGGACTCCCTGGCCCGCGGCCAAGGTCCCGAGGCCGTGGAGGAGGTGCTCTCCCGGGCCAAGCCCTTCCACGTATTCTTCCTGGACTCCCTGGCCGAACGGTACGACCTTTCCACCCTGGAGGGGAAGGAAGCGGCCCTGGCCGAAGCCAGGGGGCTGTGGCCCAAGGTGAGGAGCTTGCCGCTGCGAGCCGAGCTCGCCCGGGGGTTGGGGGAACTCCTGTCGCTTCCCGAGGAGGAGGTGCGGACGGCCATGGCGAGGCGACGCGCCGCCGCGGCCGGCCCCGGGGGCGGCCCGGAATTGAGCCCGGAAGAGGTGGTACTTCATTTCCTGGTAGAAGGAAAGCTCCCCGAGGAGGTGCTTCCCGACCTTGAAGTGGGTGCATTTCGCCCTGAATATAGGCCTATCGTGGAAAGGTGGTTAGAGCTGTGGCGGGCGGGGAAGACACCCACCCCTCAGGCGTTGTTAAGCGAATTGGACTCCGATTCCCAGCGGTACTTGGCCCGTCTTTCCCTCCTGGAAGTGCGGTTCAGCGACGAGGCCCGGGCCATCCACGACGCCCTGGTGCGTTTCCTTTACCTCCCCCAACTGGAGCGGCGCCTGGCCGCCCTGGCCGGGAAGATCCGGGAACTGGAGGCCGAAGGGGATGGGGAGGAGCTGCGACGGCTGGAGGCCGAGTACCAACAGCTGGCGCGCCGACGGCTGGCCCTCATGCGGAGGGGAACGTGACCGAAGCCACTGATCGGCTGCCCAACGCCCCGGAGGAGGAATTTCGGGAGGAGGATTTCCTCCAGAGCCTGCCCTTGCTGGAGGAGCTGGCCGAGGCCACCCGGCGGGAGTCCCCCTCCTGGGAGGAGGAGCCAGTGGAGCGGGGGAGCGACCCGGTCCGCACCTACCTGCGGGAGATCGGCCGGGTCCCCCTCCTCACCAAGGAAGAGGAAGTCGCCCTGGCCCAGGCCAT
>DQVA01000199.1 GCA_015661965.1 Candidatus Bipolaricaulota bacterium | reverse complement strand
GGATGTGGCCGTGGCGGCCCGCACCCGCGAACAGCTCGAGGCGACGGCGGCGGAGATCGAGCGCCTGGGCCGGAGGGCGCTCTATGTGGTCGCCGACGTGCGCGATCCGGGCTCCGTCTCCGCCATGGTGCGGGCCGTGGTCGCGGAGCTCGGGGGGCTGGACGTGCTGGTGAACGCCGCGGGCGTTAACCGCCGGATCCCCTCCCTTGAGGTCACCCCCGAGGCCTGGGACGAGATCGTGGACACCAACTTGAAGGGGATCTTCTTCGCCTCCCAGGCCGCGGCGAGGGCGATGAGGGAACGCGGTGGGGGGAAGATCATCAACATAGCCTCGCTTGCCAGCGAGATCGGGCTCCCGCGGCGGGCGCCGTACACCGCCGCCAAGGCCGGTGTCCTCGGCCTCACCCGGGCCTTAGCGGTGGAGTGGGCGCCCTACAACATCCAGGTGAACGCCATCGGCCCCGGGTACTTCCGCACCGAGATGACCGAGCCCCTCTTCCGGGACCGGGAATGGTTGAAGGGGCTGCTGGCACGGATACCCTCGGGGCGGGCCGGCGTCCCCCAGGACCTCGCGGGGGCCGTGGTATTCCTCGCCTCACGGGCCTCCGATTACATCACGGGGCAGATCGTCTACGTGGACGGCGGCTTCCTCGCCGGTTGGCCAGATCGCGCCGGTTGATCCGTGGGCGCAGCCGAAGGGGGCCAATTTCCGGGGCTGGGCAGCGTCCTTGCGTCTCGATCCGAATTTCCTCAGCCCTTTTTCCGGCCCCCGTTTCCCCGGCAGCGATCTCGGCCCGTCCCGGTCCGACATCGGGGCACCTCTTTCCCGCCCAAAGTACCCCGCCTTGCCAGAGACTGTGAGACAGAATTTGTTACGCTACTGCAGAGAAGGATACGCACAACGAGCACCTATTTCCCGGGGGAGAGGAAAGCGTTCCCGCCACCCCGCCCGATTCATCTCGGGCCGCGATTTTACCCCCGGGAAACCGCGACGGAACCCCTGGACTCAGCCCCCTAGCTCCTCCACCTCTTCCTTCCCCTCGTCAAGCTCCTTCACCTGTTCAGAGTCGCGGCGGAGGAGCAGCTCCAGGAACTCGCCCACGTGGGTCTTCTCCTCCCGGGCGATGTCGAGCAGCACCTTCCGGATCGTCCCATCGT
The DNA here is from genome assembly GCA_015661965.1 of Candidatus Bipolaricaulota bacterium. Classification (GTDB taxonomy): domain Bacteria; phylum Bipolaricaulota; class Bipolaricaulia; order Bipolaricaulales; family Bipolaricaulaceae; genus UBA3574. The sequence continues at coordinate 935 of DQVA01000199.1, read as the reverse complement.
CCGTGGCAGCGGCGAGCTGTTCGTAGAGATTGATGGCATCGAGTTCGGCGATGAGACCAAGCCTGAGGATCTCCCGATCGCGGGCCGCAGGATCCAACCGCGACAGATCAGCCGGGTTTTTCGCGAGCAACTGGCCTCCTTTCCAGCCAAGGGGATAGGCCCCAGTCACGGGTGCTGGTGGAGGTGGCGGGATTCGAACCCGCGTCCGGAAACACCGTCAGCTCGGCTTCTACAAGCTTAGCCCGTGCTTTGTCTCTTGGGCATTGGGCTCCCACGGGCAGGATCCCGCAGCCCCAGCCTCCTTAGATGTCGCCCGGCAGGCGGGAGGCGCGCCACCCGGGCTAGCCCGCTAAGTCCACACCCACAAGGCCCCGCGGGCCCGGGCCCTGAGGATGGCCTACGCTAGTTCAGGGCGTAGGCAGGAACAGCTGCATAGTCGGCATTTATTTTGCCGTTCCCGCAGGTTTTAGGAGCATGCGGGAGCTCCGCTTGCCGCCTCGCCTAGGTGTTCCCGTCGAGACCGGTCACCCCCAGACATCTTGATTATACTACCAAAAGGGGCGGTGGGCATGGGAGGGCTGCTTTTCGGCACCGCCTTGGGACTGGCCTTTGGGACGGCTTTTGGACAGGCCCGCCTCGCGCCTTGGGTGGTGCTCCCCCTGGCCCTGGGCTGTCTGGCCGGGGCCTGTTGGCGGAGATCTGCGCCCCTCTTGTGGCTGGCGGCACTGCTCACCGGTGCCCTCTGGACCCCGCCTGCCCGGCAAAACCCCGCCCTCCTGCGCCAGCTCCCCCTCCTCAAGGAGATCAGCGGAAGGGTGGCGGGGATAGCTGAGCCGCACCGGTCCACCGTCTGCTTCGTCCTGGAGAACGAGGCCTTGGGGGCAAGGCTGCTTGTCTACCTGCGAAGCGAATGCCCCACCGAGGTCGGCCTGCTC
>DQVA01000301.1 GCA_015661965.1 Candidatus Bipolaricaulota bacterium | reverse complement strand
CCAGGGCCCAGGTGTCAAAGTTGGGTTATTATTGTCGACGTTGGACCGTGCGAAGTGTAGCGCCGTAGCTGTAGGGTTGTTCCCCATGGCATAGCGGTAGATACATGTAGGCGGTCGAAAAAGGAGAAAGGAGGGAACGACCTATGGCTATCGGCAAAGTGAAGTGGTTCAACGACTCCAAGGGCTTTGGCTTCATCGAACAGGAAGACGGACCGGACGTGTTCGTCCATTTCTCGGCCATCACCATGCCCGGCTTCAAGTCCCTACGTGAGGGACAGACCGTGGAGTTCGAGGCCGTCGAGGGCCCCAAGGGCCCGCAGGCTAGGAACGTCATGCCGCGGTAGAAAAGCGCCTATCTGAGGGCAAAAGGCCCCCTCCCAAGGGAGGGGGCTTTTTTTATGGGGCGGGCAGAAGGGAAGAGAGATCCCACAGCTTGATGGTGTTGTCAGCGGAGCCGGACACCAGCTGCCGCCCATCCGGGGAGAAGGCGATCCCCAACACCCCGCCGTGGTGCCCTTCCAGCACCGCTACCTCCTGCCAACCTCCCACCCGCCAGAGCTTCACCCGGTAATCCTGTCTCCCGGAGGCAAGCAGCGTCCCGTCCGGGGAGAAGGCCAAGGAATAGACACGGAAGCGATCTTGGGCCAGGGTGCGAAGCTGTCTTCCGGTCCGGGGATCCCAGACCCGCACCGTCCCGTCCAGAGCACATGAGGCCAGCAAGGTACCATCCGGACTGAAATCCACCGCCCGGACCGGGCTCCAATGGCCATACAGGGCCCTAAGCGGCCGCTTGGTGGAGACGTCCCATAGGCGAATACGCCCGTCGGCGGCCCCGGCCGCCAGAAGTTGGCCGTCCGGGGAGAAGTCCACACCCAACGCCCCTCCTGTGTGCCCCTCCCAAGTGGCCAGCTTCATTCCGGTTGCCACCTGCCAGATGATCACCGTGCCGTCATCGGAGGCGGAGGCGAGCAGGGTTCCGTCCGGGGAGAAGGCCACCGAGTTCACCCGGGCCCGATGTCCCTGCAGGGCCAGCAGCGGCCTCAGTCCGGCCACGTCCCACAGTCGCACGGTGCGGTCCCTGGCCCCGGAGGCGAGCAGGGCCCCATCCGGGGAGAAGGCCACGTCGTGCACCCAGCCTGTGTGCCCCCGGAGCAAGGCCACCTGAGCCCCTGTCTCCGGGTCCCATAGCCGCACTGTGGAGTCCCAGGCCCCGGAGGCGAGCAATGTCCCGTCCGGGGAGAAGGCCACCGAGAACACCCAGGCCGGGTGGCCGGAGATGGAGAGGCGCGGGGCCAAGGTCTGGCTGGCCAGGACCAGGGGGGCAAGGAGAAGCAGGGTACAAATGGCCAAGAACCGGCTTTCACAACGGGGCTGAGCGTGCATCAAGCCTCCTTTTGGCGGGACCTTGTTTGGGAAAGGCCCACTGCGATTCTAGCGGGCCGGGGGCTGGAAACCCAACCCGTACTGCCATGCTTGCGGCGGTGGTAGCCGGTGAGGGCCACGAACTCGTCCGGGGCATCGGTTCCTCCTTTGAGTCTTGGTAACCCAAAGTGCGAGGAAATCGATGCCCCCTTCGGTAACACTTCCTCCGAGGCACTTCGGGGCCTGGTTTCCCGGATCGGGTTTGGGTAAGATCCCGCGCTCGAGCACAACGTTCCACTCGAGAAAGGAGGGGTCACAAGGTGGCCGATATCAAGAAATGGGTGGAGCCGGACCCGCAGCGAAAGAACTGGTTCTGGCCCACCGATGCCATGAGGGAACACGCCTGGGTCTCGGACCCGCAGATCTACCAGGAAGCGGCGGCCGATCCCATCGCCTTCTGGGAGAAGAGGGCCGAGGAGATCACCTGGTTCAAGCGGTGGGAGCAAGCGTACGTGGACGAGCCCTACGCCTATAAGTGGTTCGTGGGGGGGAAGCTCAACCTGTCCTATAACTCCCTGGACCGGCACGTGGAGGCCGGCAAGGGCGACAAGGTGGCCCTGATCTGGGAGCCGGAGCCCACCGACGAGGCGGGGCGCGCCTTTACTTACAAGGAACTGCTAGCGGAGGTGGCACGCCTGGCCAATGCCCTTAAGTCCTTGGGGGTCAAGAAGGGAGATCGGGTAGGGATTTATCTTCCCATGATCCCGGAGGCGGTGATCGCCATGCAGGCGGTGGTCAGGATCGGGGCGGTACATTCGGTGGTGTTTTCCGCGTTCTCCGCCGAGTCCCTGCGGGACCGGATGGTGGACTGCGGGGCCAAGGTGTTGATCACCGCCGATGGCTATTTCCGGCGGGGCAAGCTCATCTCGCTCAAGCCCAACGCGGACAAGGGGGTAGCCGGCACCCAGGTGGAGCGGATGATCGTGGTCAAGCGGGCTGGGAACGACATCCCCTGGAACGCAGGGCGGGATGTATGGTACCACGAGCTCGTCAAGGACCAGTCGACGGAATGTCCCCCGGAGGAGCTGGACGCCGAAGACCTGGCGTTCATCTTGTACACCTCCGGCACCACCGGAAAGCCGAAGGGGGTTATGCACACTACCGGCGGCTATGCGGTCCAGGTCCACACCACTTGCAAATGGAACTTCAACCTCCATGAGGATGACGTTTTTTGGTGCACCGCCGACGTGGGCTGGATCACCGGCCACTCCTACATCAACTATGGCCCCTTGATGAACGGGGTGACCACGGTGGTATACGAGGGCTCCCCGGACTACCCGGACTATGGCCGGATGTGGGCTACCATCCAAAAGCACAGGGTGACCGCTTATTACACCGCCCCCACCGCCATCCGCATGCACGTCAAGTGGGGAGAGGAATGGCCCCAGAAGCATGACCTGTCTTCCCTGAGGGTGCTGGGCACCGTGGGCGAGCCCATCAACGAGGAGGCATGGCTCTGGTACTTCAAGCACATCGGTGGGGAGCGCTGTCCCATCATCGACACCTGGTGGCAGACCGAGACCGGCGCCAACTGCGTGGAGGCCCTGCCCGGGATCGGCCCGTTCATCCCCACCGTGGCCGGCCGTGCCTTCCCTGGCATCCGGGCTGAGATCCTGGATGCCGGGGGGCAGCCGTTGCCGCCGGGGGAGGGGGGGTATCTGGTGATCAAGCCCCCGTTCCCACCTGCCCTCCTGCGGGGCCTGTGGGGCGACCCGGAGAAGTTCAAGGCCACCTACTTCGGGGAGTACGGGCCCAAGTACTACTTCACCCGGGACGGCGCCCGCATGGACGAGCAGGGCAATATCCGCATCACCGGCCGGGTGGACGACGTGATGAACGTGGCCGGGCACCGGCTCGCCACCGCCGAGGTGGAGGACGCCCTCACTCAACACCCGCTAGTGTCGGAGGTGGCAGTGGTGTCGCGGCCGGACGAGGTAAAGGGGGAGGTGCCCATCGCCTTCGCCCTGCTCAAGGCCGGGGCCCAGCCCTCCGACGAGCTCAAGCGGGAGCTCATCAAGACGGTGGACCAACATATCGGCCCCACCGCCCGGCCGGCGGAGATCTACTTCGTGGAGGATCTCCCCAAGACCCGGTCCGGGAAGATCATGCGCCGGGTGCTCAAGGCCCTGGTGCGGGGCGAGCCGGTGGGGGACGTGACCACGCTGCGCAACCCCGAATCGGTGGATCACCTCAAGGACCTGGTGGGGTACAAGGGCTGAGGAGAAAACATGGAAAACAAAGCGATAGCCAATCCTGCTCCACTTGGATTGGGCGGGTTCGCCCTGTCCACTTTCATCCTGAACATCGTGAACGCGGGCTGGGTGTCCGCCGATAGCCTGGGCATCGTGATGCCGGCCGCCATGTTCTACGGCGGGGTGGCCCAGCTGCTGGCCGGGATGTGGGACATCCGCCGGGGGGACATCTTCGGGGGAACATGCTTCAGCTCGTACGGGGCGTTCTGGATAGGTCTGGCGAGCTTCTTCTTCCTCCGGTGGGCCGGGATCGTCCCCGAGGTGCCTCCGGCCGGACTGGCGGTGTTCCTGTTCGCTTGGGGCATCTTCACCGGCTATGCTACCATCGCCTCCCTCAAGCTTCCCCGGGCCATTACCTGGATCTTCATTACGCTCACGATCCTGTTTTTCCTCCTGGGGATCGGGGAGTTCATCCCGGTGGTGCACACCATCGCCGGCTACGAAGGGATCGTCTGTGCCCTCATCGCTTGGTACGCCTCCGCGGCCATCCTGATCAACACCGTACATGGGAAGACCGTCCTCCCGCTGGGGGAGCGGGCTTAACCCACCTTAACACACACGGTCAAGGGGGCGGAATTTCCCGCCCCCTTTTTGTCTTCGGGAAAGGACATGTCGGCCCCCAGGGGTTCCCCTAGGGGGAAAGGTCCCCCGCGGCCGGGAAGAGCTCCGAGAGGGTCTCCAAGAACTCCTGTGGCGATATGTACCCCACCAGTCGGCCCACCTCACGGCCCCCCCGCAGGAACACCAAAGTGGGCACCCCAGACACGGAGAACCGCTCGCGCAATTCCTCCACTTCGCCCCCTCGCCAAGTGAGATCGGCCTTGATCGGCGCAATTCCCAATGCCTCCAGCCGGGCCAGCACCTCTCGGTCCCGGAAGGTGGTGGCCGTGAGCTTCCGGCAGGGGAGACACCAGTCGGCGGAGAAGTAAAGGAGCACGGCCTGGCCTCTGGCTTCCGTTTGGGAAAGGAGCGCGGGTTGGTATGGGGCCCAAGCGAGTCCCCCCTCCGGCCGTGGGGCCAGGCTCATGGCCGCCAGGGCGATCCCGGCCAGCAAAACCACAGCCCGCGCCAGCTGAAATGCCCTCCCCCGGATCCCCTTCCCCAGCCAGAACAGGTATATCCCCCCGGTTAGGGAGAGGATGGCAATCCCGACCTGGAGCCCCGGGTCGGGGAGGAGCGGTGCCACCAGGTACAAGGCCATCCCCAATAGGCCCAACCCCAGCAGCCTTTCCACCCACGCCGTCCACGGCCCGCTCCGGGGAAGCCGGGCCAGCTTCCCCGAGGCCAACGCCAACCCCACATAGGGGAGGCCCAAGCCCATCGCCAGGGAGAAGAAAAGCAGGAACCCCTGGAAGGGGTCGGCGCGGCTGGCGACATATGAGAGGAGGGCCACCGTGGCCGGCCCCACACAGGGGGCAGCCACCACCCCCACTACTGCCCCCATCAAAAACGCACTCAGGGGGCCTCCCTTGCCCCGGGGCAGGCGCCGCAGCAGCCCAGCCGGGGCCCGCAAGGTATACACCCCGAAGAAGCTCAGCGAAAGCAGCACCATCAAGATGGCCAATGCGATGGGCACCCCTGGGTGTCGCAGGGCCTCCCCCAGCATCCCCCCGCCCAGCGAGGCAATCACCCCCAGCAGGGAATAAGCGATGGCGATCCCCAAAAGATAGGTGAACGCCAGCCCCAGGGTGGGCAGCAGCCTGCGGCCAACGCCCCCGGCGAAATAGGCCACCGTCACCGGCACCATGGGGTACACACACGGGGTCAGATTCAGCCCCAATCCGAGGAGGAAGGCGAACACGATCCCCCACAGAAGCCCCCGGCCGAGTTGTCCGGAGGGGGCGGTGCCTGTCACTGGGAGCGTCCCCCCCGGGCCGGTTGCCCCCACTTCCACCGGCAGGGCCAGCTGCAGCTCGGCGGGGGGGACACACACCTCGTCATCGCAAGCCTGGTACCGGAGCACCGCGGATACGGTCCCGGCGGTCAAGCCCTCCTCCCCAACCAGGACCAGTTTCACTTCCAGGTCCCCCCGGTAGAGCTCCAGGGGCTCTTGCGATAGGGGGAGCGACACCCGCTCCGGGGGCGGCCAGGTCACTTCCACCACCACTCCCGGTGGGGCAACCAGCTGTAGCTCGGTCGGTATCAGAAACGGGACGTTGGGCTGGACTGAGTTGATGTGCCAGCCGGGGGCGATCGAGATCCGCAGCTCCACTGGCACGGTTTCCCCGACGCCCAGCCGCACTCGGGGCGGGTAGAACTCCGCTTGCACCAGGTTGGGGATCCCTTGGGCAAATCCGCCCCCGGCCAGACCAAACGCCAGCAGCACAACCGCAAGGACCCTCACCGACTAGATCCTGACCCGGCTTCCCATGCCCCCACAGCCGCCGCGGCGCATGGGGAGATCACACTCCCCCCGATAGCAGGTCCCGCGGGTGCTAAACCCATACTGCCCCGGTGAGATGCCCCGTTCCCTTAAGGCCTGGGCAAGGTAGTAATCCCGGTGGGCAAATTGGAGCCACTCCTCCACCGCTGCCCGCACTTCGGAGGCGGAGAACCCCTGCCGCTGGATAAGCCAAGCCGCCAGGCCGCGGGCACTGCGCACCAGGTTACAGATCTGGCCCGAGCGCTCGCAACAGCAGCGGGTGACCCGGGTATCGTCGCAACAAGGAGTGGGTAGCTGGCTCAAGGCCTCCTGCAGCACCTCAGCCTGGTCCGGGTTCAGTCTGATCTCGTAATACCAATCGGCGAAAGTTTG
>DQVA01000313.1 GCA_015661965.1 Candidatus Bipolaricaulota bacterium | reverse complement strand
GTTCTGGCGGGCCTTGACCCCGCGCGTTCCGGAGGAGCCGACCCGGTTCGGCGAGCAAGACTTGGCGGGGACGGCCGGGCAGGCCCTGGTTGGGGGCTTGTACGAGCTGGCCCGCGAGCTGGGGAAGGCGGCGGAGCGGGGGGAGGGGGAGGAGGTGGCGGAGCGCTGGCGGGCCTTGGCCCAGGAGGCGGCCCGACTGGGCGACACCGCCGCCGCCCTCCTCGACCAGTCCCTGGAGGACTACGTGTACTTCTGGGAGCGGACCCCGGCCGGGCCGGTCCTGCGGGCCAGCCCCGTGGAGCTGGCACCACTCCTGGCGGGCGGGCTCTGGTCCCAGCTCGCTGGGGCCGTGCTCACCTCCGCCACCCTGGCTGTGGGCAGGGATGCGGGGCACCTGGCCCGCGAGCTGGGCATCCCCACGGGCCGCACCACGTTCCGGTCCTGGCCCTCTCCGTTTTCCTTCGAGCGGGTGCGGGCGTTCGTGGTCACCGGGCTGCCGTTCCCGGACGACCCCGACTACCCGAGGGCCCTGGCCCGGCTGATCGGTACGGCGCTGGAGGAGGTGCCCTGCCGGGCCCTGGCCTTGTTCACCTCCCGCAGACTTCTTTCCGCCACCCGGGAGGCGTTGGCCGGGGTGCCGGCCCTGGCGCAGGGGATCGATGGGGAGCGGGACGGGTTGCTGGCCCAGTTCCGCCGCCACCCACCTCCGGTGGTGCTCCTGGGCTTGGACACCATGTGGGAGGGGGTGGATCTCCCCGGGGAGCAGCTGGAGATGCTTTTCATCACCCGGCTTCCGTTCCCGGTGCCCACCGATCCATTGGCCCAAGCGGAGGGCGAACGCCTGCGGAGCCGGGGGGAGGACCCGTTCACCTCCCTGTTCCTCCCCCGGGCGGTGCTCAAACTGCGGCAGGGGGTGGGCAGGCTGATCCGGACCCCACAGGACCGGGGCGCCATCGTGCTCTCCGATTCGCGGGTCGCCAGCCGCCACTACGGGGTTCGATTCCTGCGGGAGTTGCCGGTCCCTGCCCGGCTGGTGGCCGGGCCTATGGAGCTGCGCGCCGCTTTGCTGGAGATCTTCTCCGGCTAGCCACGATTCGCATTTGATCTTCCCGGTTCGGCACGCTATACTGCCTTTGCGCTAAGACCGCGTTCCAGCCCAATGAAAGTTTCAGCCGTAATCCCAGCGTACAACGAAGCCGAGCGCATCGGTGCCGTGATCGCCCCTCTCCTCCAGTCGGGTGCGGTGCACGAGATCGTGGTGGTGGACGACGGCTCCACCGATAGCACCGCCGAGGTGGCTGCCCGCTACGGCGTGAAGCTGGTGCGGCTTCCGGAGAACCGGGGCAAGGCGGCGGCGTTGGATGCCGGCGTCAAGGCGGCGGAAGGGGACGTGCTTTTGTTCCTGGACGCGGACCTGGTGGGCCTACGTCCGGAGCACGTGCACAAGCTGCTTGCCGCCTACAAGCAAGGCGACGCCGAGATCGTGATCGGGGTGTTCAAAGAGGGCCGGGCCGGGACCGACCTGTCCATGAAGATCGTCCCCTTCCTGTCCGGACAACGGGTCCTGTCCCGTCGGGTGTGGGAGCGCTTGCGGCACGCGGTGGACGAGATGGAGTTCGGGGTGGAAGCCGCCCTCACCAAGGTGGCGTTCAAGGAGGGCTGGAAGCACAAGAAGGTGGTCCTGGAGGGGGTAAGCCACGTGCGTAAGGAGGAAAAGCGCGGTTTCACCTCCGGCCTCTGGGACAGGATGGCCATGTATTGGGACATCCTGCGGTCACTTTTGAAAAAGCTATGAGGATCGCGATCGGGGCGGATCATGCCGGCTACGGGCTCAAGCAGGTGCTGTTGGAGGAGGGGCTCTCCGGCCACGAGGTGATCGATGTGGGCACCCATGACACCAGTTCCACCGACTACCCCATCTATGCCCTGCGAGTGGCACGGCTGGTGTCAAGTGGAGAGGCGGACCTGGGGGTGCTCATCTGCGGCACCGGGATCGGCATGTCGATCGCCGCCTCCCGGGTGGCGGGGATCCGGGCTGCCCTGTGCACCAGTGAGTACATGGCCCGCATGGCCCGCGCCCACAACGACGCCAACGTGCTGTGCCTGGGGGGGCGGGTAGTGGGACCGGGGCAGGCCCTGGCCATCCTCCAGGTTTTCCTGGAGACGGGGTTTCAAGGAGGCAGGCACGTCCGGAGACTACGGCTCATCGAGGAAGGAGGGGCTGGGTGACCGGAGCCTGGCTGGTCTTCGCCGCCTCGGCGGGGGCCATCCTGTGGGCCGGGCAATTGCTGGCTCGGTCCGCCGAACGCATCGCCCGGGCCACCGGCCTGTCCCAAGGCTGGATCGGGTTTATCCTGGTGGCGGTGGTCACCTCGCTGCCGGAATTGGTGGCCACCATGACCGGGGGAGGGATCGCTGCCCCAGGGATCGCGGTGGGCAACGCCCTGGGCTCCAACGCGTTCAACCTGGGGATCCTGGGGCTGATGGGCACCCTGTCCGGGGTGGCTTTCTTCCGCCGGCTTTCCCCCTCCCATACCCTGTCCGCCGCCGGGACCGTGTTCCTCACCGCGGTGGTGCTGATGGCCATTGCAGTGGGCGGGGGCCCCAGCCTGGGTCGCGTGTCCTTGATCTCCCTGGGGATCCTCTTGTTTTATCTGATGGCTGTCTACGCCCAGTTTCGGCAGGAAGAGGGAACGCCGGGGGAGGCAGGGGTCACCGTGGGCCGGGCCCCGCTTCAGGCGGTGGTGTCCGCGGTGGTGATCGTGGTGGCCGGGGTGGCCCTCACCTACGCGGCCAAGGTCATCGCCGAGGGGACCGGGATAGCCCAATCGGTGATCGGCTCCCTGCTGGTGGCGCTGGCCACTTCCCTTCCGGAGGTGGCAGCCTCGCTGGGGGCGCTGCGGCTGGGGGCCTACGACCTCCTGGCCGGGGATATCTTCGGGTCCAACATGTTCAACGTGGTCACCGTGTTCTTCGCCGACCTTACCTATGGGAAGCCCATCCTGGGGGCGCTGGGGGCGGATGCCTGGTCCCTGGTGTTGGTGGCGGGATTGGGCATTGCCCTCACCGCCCTGGCCATGGGGGCACTGCAAGTGCGGGCGGGGAAGCTCGCCCGGGGGCCGGAACCGGCCTCGTTGCTGTTGTTCTTGACCTACCTGGGGGGCGTGGGGGTGCTGGCTGCCCAGGGGCTCATCTGAGCGAGGTGATGTGACGTGGAAATGCACAAGGTCCTGAACATGGAGCTGGACAAGCTGCAGGAGCTGGCCGAGGAGCTCGGCCTGGACGGGGCCGGGGATATGGCCCCACATGAACTGCAAATGGGGGTGATGCGGACCCTGGCGGAGCGGCAGGAGCTGTGGGCCGAGGGGGTCTTGGAGATCATGCCCGACGGGTACGGCTTCCTGCGCGGCAAGTCCTGCCTCCCCTCCCGTCACGATGTGTACGTGTCACCCTCCCAGATAAAGCGGTTCAACCTGAAGGACGGGGACGTCGTGCGGGGGCTGGTGCGCCCGCCCAAGAACGACGAGCGGTACTTCGCCCTGCTGCGGGTGGAGGCGGTGAATGATCTGGATCCCGAGCAGGTGCGCCGGCGGCTCGATTTCCAGCAGCTCACCCCCCTTCATCCCAACGAACAGTACATCCTGGAGCACGACCCGGAGGAGTACTCCACCCGGATGATCGACCTGTTCTCCCCCATCGGCAAAGGGCAGCGGGGGCTGATCGTGTCCCCGCCCAAGGCCGGCAAGACCACCTTGCTCAAGCACATCGCCCACGGGATCGAGGAGAACTACCCCGAAGTGCGCCTCTTGATCCTGTTGGTGGACGAGCGCCCGGAGGAGGTCACCGACTTCCGCCGCTCGGTGAAGCACGCCGAGGTGGTGGCGGCCACCTTTGACATGGAGCCCCACCACCACACCCGGGTGGCACAGCTTGTCACCTCGGAGGCCAAAAGGCTGGTGGAGTGCGGCTACGACGTGGTGATCCTGATGGACTCCCTCACGCGGCTGGCCCGGGCCTACAACCTGTCCGTGTCCCCCTCCGGCAAGCTCCTGTCCGGCGGCATCGACCCCACCGCCCTCTACAAGCCCAAGGAGTTCTTCGGGGCGGCCCGCAACATCGAAGAGGGGGGCAGCCTCACCATCATCGCCACCGCCCTCATCGACACCGGCTCCCGCCTGGATCAGGTGGTGTTCGAGGAGTTCAAGGGCACTGGGAACATGGAGCTGGTACTGAACCGGGATCTCTCCAATCGCCGGATATTCCCGGCCATCGATCTCCTGCAGTCGGGCACCCGAAAAGAGGAACTACTGCTGGAGCCAGATGTCCTTCGCCGGGTGTGGATCCTGCGTAAGCTGGTCTCCGAGATGGAAGATCCGGCAGCCGCCTTGGTGTTCATCAAGCAGAAGATGGAGCAGACCAGCTCCAACAAGCAGTTCCTGGAGCTGATGAACAGTGAGTAAGGATTTCGCCCTGGCTGTACTGTTCGGGCTTCTTCTCCTGCCGCTTTTGTTGGTGCCGTTCCTCCCCCGGGAGGACCAAGGGGGGCCATTGGTGGCTCCCGGCAGTCTGGGGATGGCCTGGAACACCCATCGGGTCAGGCCAGGGGACACCTTGTCTTCCCTGGCGGATCGGTACGGGGTGCCCCTTTCCTATCTCATCGCCAGCAACGACCTCCTCGCCCCGGCGGCTATCTACCCCGGGCAGGAGTTGGTGGTGCCCCAGGGCGGGGTGGTGCACACCGTGAGGTTTGGGCAAACGGTGGGGGATCTGGCCCGTACCTACGGGGTTGCGGAGGAAGCCATCCGGGAGGCCAACGACCTTACCGGGGAGCCACTGCCAGGGCAGCGGTTGATCATCCCCACACCCAGCCAGGTCCCACAGGCGGCGGTGCTGGAGTTGGGCGGGGAGGGGGCCCGGTTCATCTGGCCCCTGCGGGGAAGGCTCTCCTCCCTGTTCGGTTCCCGTATCCATCCCATCTATGGGACCCCGGACTTCCACTCCGGGATCGACCTGGCGGTTCCCGAGGGGACCCCGGTGCACGCCGCCGCCCCGGGCACGGTGGTCTGGGCGGGTTCCCGCGGCGGGTACGGGCTTCTGGTGGTCATCGACCACGGGGATGGTTACTCCACCTACTACGCTCACCTGTCCCGCATCCTGGTGGAGGTGGGGCAGTTCGTGGAAGTGGGGCAGGTGATCGCCTTATCGGGGAACACCGGGCTTTCCACGGGCCCTCATCTTCACTTCGAGATCCGCAAGCTGGGGCAGCCCCTGAACCCTCTTCCTGTCCTTCCATGATGGTGATCACCGGCGGCCGCACTTTGCGGGGGAGGGTGCGGGCGGCCGGGGCCAAGAACGCGGCCTTGCCGGCCATCTTCGCCTCCTTGCTCACTTCCGAGCCGGTGGTTCTCCTTCGGGTGCCACGCCTGCGGGACGTGCAAACCGCCCTGGAGCTGGTGCAGGCGCTGGGGAAGGAGGTGTATTGGCAGGGGGAGGAGCTGGAGCTCCGGGAGGGGGCCCCGCCCCCGCCGGTGGCCCCGGAAGCCCCGGTGCGGAGGATGCGGGCCTCGTTCTTGGTGTTAGGGCCCCTGCTGGCCCGGCGGGGCCAGGCCCGGGTGCCCCATCCCGGGGGTTGCGCCATCGGCCCCCGGCCGGTGGACCTGCATCTCAAAGGTCTGGCCGCCTTGGGGGCCGACATCCAAGCCCGCCAGGGGTGGGTGGAGGCCCGGGCGACCGGGTTGGTAGGCCGCACCGTGTACCTGGATTTCCCCTCGGTGGGGGCCACCGAGCAGCTGCTGCTGGCGGGGGCATTGGCCCGGGGGGAGACGGTGATCCTGAACCCGGCCCGGGAACCGGAGGTGGTGGGCTTGGGGCGGCTGCTTTCGGCCATGGGGGCGGAAGTGACCTGGGGGGAGGACCGGGTGGTCATCCGGGGCCGAAAGGAGCTTGCCGGGACCCGCTGGCAGGTGATCCCGGACCGGATCGAGGCCGGCACCTATCTTTTGGCCGGGGCGATCACCGGGGGGCGGGTGCGGGTGGAGGGGGTGGTGCCCCGACACCTGGCGGCCCTGCTCGTAAAATTCGAACAGGCAGGGCTAGAGGTGCAGCAGGGGGAGGACTGGGTGGAGGTGGCCGCCTGCGGACGGGCCCGGGGGGTGCATCTGGAGACGGGACCCTATCCCGGTTTTCCCACCGATCTCCAACCGCCCATGGTGAGTTTACTGGCGGTGGCGGAGGGGGAGTCTTCGGTAACGGAGCGGGTGTTCGCCTCCCGGTTCGGCCACGTGGGGGAGCTGTTGCGGATGGGGGCGCGGATGCGGCTCCAAGGGGCGACGCTACTGATAAACGGGGTAGAGGAACTGACTCCCGCCCGGGTGCGGGCACCGGACATCCGCGCCGGGGCGGCGTTGGTCCTGGCCGCTTTGGCCGCCCGGGGCACCTCGAAGCTAGAGGGCACCGACCATCTGGCCCGCGGCTACCAGGGGCTCCCGCAGAAGCTGCAGGCCCTGGGGGCGGAGGTGGAGCTATGCCGCATGGACTCCTGCTGATAGAGGATTACCTGGGACGCCGGGCCCGGCTATATGCGGCCGAGCGGGCCATCCTGGTGGGGGTGCTCCCCCCGGGCCGCCTGTCCTGGGAGGAGGAGGAATTGATGCAGGAGCTGGCGGCGTTGGTGCACACCGCCGGGGCGGTGGTGGTGGGGCAGGTGATCCAACGCCGCCGCCGGCCGGACCCGGCCACCTTCGTGGGAAAAGGGAAAGTGGATGAGCTCGCCTACTTGGCCCGGGAACTGAACGCCGAGGTGCTGGTGATGAGCGATGAGCTCTCCCCCACCCAGGCCCGCAACCTGGAGGAGCGGACCGGGCTCAAGGTGGTGGATCGGGCCCAGGTGATCCTTGACATCTTCGCCCAGCGGGCCGGGACCCGGGAAGCGGAGCTGGCGGTGGAGCTGGCGCAACTGGAGTATCTGTTGCCGCGGCTACGGGGCTGGGGGGTCGCCCTCACCGACCCCGGGGGCGGCATCGGCACCCGGGGCCCGGGCGAGACCCGCCTGGAGCAGGACCGCCGGAAGGTAGAGCGGCGCATCCAGGCCATCCGTCGGAAGCTCGAGGACGCCGACCGGGTTCGGCTCCTGCGGCGTAAGCGCCGCCAGGGGTTGGGGGCCCCCCAGGTGGCCATCGTGGGCTACACCAACTCCGGCAAGTCCACCCTGTTCCGCGCCCTGACCGGGGCCGAGGCGTTGGTGGAGGACAAGCTGTTTGCTACCTTGGACGCCCGGGTCAGGCGGGCCGAGCTCCCCCACGGGCGCTGGGCCCTGATCTCCGATACGGTGGGCTTCATCAGGAAGCTACCTCACCAGCTCATCCCCGCCTTCCAGGCCACCCTGGAGACGGCCAAGGAGGCGGACCTGCTGCTGGTGGTGCTGGACGCTTCCTCCCCTTGGGCCCTGGAGCATTTGGCCACGGTGCGACGGGTGTTGGCCACACAGGTGTTCCGGGGGGAGCCACTGCCGCCGCTGCTGTACGTGCTGAACAAGGTGGACCGGTTGTACACCCCGGAGGAGCGGGCGCTGCTGGCGCGCCTGCAGCTCGAGGTGCGGCCCCAGCTAGCGGTGTCGGCCCTGATGGGCACCGGCATGGAGGCCCTGAGGCAGGAGCTTTCCCGGGCTTTGGCCCGGCATTTCGCCCGGGTGCGGGTGCACCTGCCCGCAGCCCGGGCCGAGCTTATCTCGTGGCTGGCCGACCTGGGACGCTTGCACCGGGTGTCCTGGGAGGACGGGGGGCGGGAGGTGGAACTGACCCTGCCGGCGGTCTGGCTGGGACGGCTGCGCAAGGCCCGGCTGGAGCTGGAGGAGGTGGGATGAGCTTTCTCCATTACACGTTCCTGGGAAATCAGGTCTGGCAATACGGGGCCTTCTTCCTGATCCTGCTCGGGGCGGGGATAGCCCACTGGGCCCTGCGGCGCCTGTGGGGGATGATCCTGTCCCGCCGCCCGTTAGGGGAGGAACGGGTCCAGGCCGCCTTGCTCTCCTTGAGCCGGCGCCCCCTGGGGGTGGTGCTGTTCCTCCTCGCCCTCTGGGGGGGATTGCAGGTGTTCACCCTGCCCGCGGGGGCAATCGCCTTCCTGCGGGGGATGTTCCTGGCCGTCACCACTTTCCTGGTGGTGTACGCTCTGTCCAAGCTGACCGATGTGCTGTTCGCCTACTGGGCCGCCCGGGCCAAGCGCACCGCCACCAAGCTGGACGATCAGGTGATCCCCATCCTGTCCAAGGTCACCAAGGCCTTCCTGTGGGGGGTGGCGGTGCTATTGGTACTCCAGAACCTGGGCTACAACGTGTCCAGCCTCCTGGCGGGCCTGGGGATCGGGGGGCTGGCCATCGCCCTGGCCGCCCAGGAGACCCTGTCCAACTTCATCGGGACGTTGGCCTTGCTGGTGGATCGCCCCTGTGAGGTGGGGGACCGGGTGCAGTTTGAAGACGTCGACGGAACGGTGGAGGCGGTGGGCCTCCGTTCGACCCGTATCCGCACTTTGGACGGCACCGTGGTCTCCGTGCCCAACCGGTTGATGGCCAATGCCAAGATCAACAACATCGCCAAGCGCCCCACCATAAAGAACATGTACACCGTGGGGATCGTTTACGATACCCCGTACGAGAAGTTACAGGAGGCCCTCAGGATCCTGCGGGAGGTCCTGGCGGGGCATCCCAGCACGGATAACTACTGGGTATACTTCAAGGAGTTCGGCCCCTACTCCTTGAACATCCTGGTTATTCACTGGTGCAAGTACACAGCCTACCAAAAGTTCCTCGAAGCCACCGAGGAGATCAACCTGGAGATCAAGCGCAGGTTCGAGGAGGCGGGCATCGAGTTCGCCTTTCCTACTCAGACGATCCAGGTGCAGGGCCTTCCCCCTCTGGGGAAGAGCTGAACCGGGACCAGGGCAGCTCCTCCCGGGCCCCATCCTCCCAGGAGATGGACACGGTGTTGCGGAAGATGTTGATTCCGATGACCTTGCCCCGGCGGCCCTCCAAGGTGAGGCGCTGTCCCACTTTGGGTAGCCCTTGCAGCGCTTCCAAGTACTGGGCGTGTTCGTAGGCCAAGCAGCACATGAGCCGGCCGCAGTGGCCGGTGATCCGTTCCGGGGAGAAGAACAGCTGTTGGTCGAAGGCCAGTTCCAGGGGGATGGGCCTGAGCTGGCGCAGGAAGGACCGGCAGCAGATGGGGCGGCCGCAGGGCCCCACTCCCCCCAGCAGGCGGGCCACGTCGCGAGGGCCCACCTGTCTCAGCTCGAGGCGCAACCCCAACTCGCGGCTCAATTCTCGCAATAGCTCCCGGAAATCCACCCTGCCAGGGGCGGTGAAGAACAGCCGCAGGAAGCGTCGTTCCAGGTCCAGCTGTCCGGTGACGAACCGCATGGGAAGGCCGCGGGCCTGAACCCGGGCCTGGATCTTAGGGAGAAGGCGGGGCACTTCCTCTTCTCGCTCCCGGAACCTCTTGTGGTCGCTTTCCCCGGCGGGCCGCAGCAGCGTACCGGCTGGCTCCCCCTTTTCCCGGGCCGGGGAGCGGAGCACCTCCACCAGCCACACCCCCCGGCCGTCGTCCTCCACCCACGTGTGCCCGGTCCGCCCTACCTTCCCCCCCCATACGGCCAGGTGCACCTCCGGTTGGGGACCATAGCGACGGACTAATGCCTTCAGTTTCTCTTCGGCCACAGGAGTATCACCTCGACCAGAAGCTTAGCGTTAACGTTGGCCTCTAGCTCCCCTCGGGCCAGGGAGGCCTTCCTGGCCCAGGCCCGGCGCAGCTCCGGTGGGTAGGGGCCACCTTCCCCAAGGAGGTAGGAGACGAGCTCCCCGAGGAAAGCGAGCACGGCCTCTTTCCCCCCCTGGGCCAGGGCCTCGGCCGCCTGCAGGACCCGATCGGCCGGGGCGGAAGCGAGCTCACGGGTGAGGGCGAAGGCCATGGCGCGGCGGTGGATGGGGTCGCCCCGATAGGCCACGCAGCGGGCGGCCAGCTCCGCCAGCTCAAGTCCTGCCGTTTCCCGTCTCGCTTCCTCCCACTCCCGCTGTGGCTCCCTTCGGGCCGCGGTGAAGGCGAGGAGGTCCTCCCGACAGGAGATGAAGGGAAGCAGAAACTGGATTTCCTCCTGGGAGTAACCAACAGCTTCAAGGGCCTGGGCCCAGCGGGCCTCCCCATCCCCCGTCCAGACTACGGCACAACGGGAGCGTACGGTGGGGATGAGTTGATCCGGGGCCTGGGCGAACAGGACGAACACGAGGTAGGAAGGGGCCTCCTCCAGCGATTTGAGCAGGGCGCTCGCCGCCTCGTGTGATAGCCGCTCCGCCGGCCCCAGCAGGATGACCCGCCACTGTCCCTGTACCGGTGGGTAGCGGGCCCAGAACACCGCCTCCCGCACCTGGTCGATCCCGATGCCCGCCCCCTCCGGGGCGACGTGGAATAAATCAGGATGGTGCTGCCAGGTCCCCAGGAGCTCCTCCACCGACGCTTCCGCAGCCGTTTGCGCCCCTTCGCCCAGAAACAGTATCGGTACGGTATGTGGTCTTTCGCCTTTTAGCCTATTCCCTTCCACTCTTTCCACCTACTAGTCGTTGGTGAATAGGTCCGGAAGCCCGTTTGCCAGCCCCCAACT
>DQVA01000228.1 GCA_015661965.1 Candidatus Bipolaricaulota bacterium | reverse complement strand
CGGGGGGACGACCACCTCAACAACACCCCCAAGCAGATCCTGATCTATCGGGCGCTGGGCCGGGGGCTCCCCCAGTTCGCCCATCTCCCGATGATCCTGGGGCCGGACAAGACCAAGCTGTCCAAGCGGCACGGGGCGGTATCGGTGTTGGAGTACCGCCGCCGGGGTTTTCTGCCGGAGGCGCTGATCAACTTCTTCGCCCGCTTGGGTTGGTCCCACGGCGACCAGGAGATCTTCTCTCGGGAGGAGCTGATCGAGCTATTCGACCTTCCGGGGGTGGGGAAGTCGGCGGCGGTGTTCGACGAGCAGAAGCTCCTGTGGATCAACCACGAGTGGTTGAGGAGAGCCGACCTCCCGCGCCTGGCCCGCCTTCTTGCGGAGTTCATCGTCCAGGAGGGGATAGCCACCCAGGAGCAGCTGGCCGCCTTGGGGGAGGGGAAGCTCCGGCGGGCGGCGGAGCTATTGCGGGAGCGCAATAAGACCTTGGTGTCCATGGCCCATGCGGCGCGGTTCCTGTTCCCCGGGGAGCTACCCTGGCCGGAGGAGGCAAGCACGCTCCTGGGGGAGTCCCAGTTCGCCGCCCCCTTGGAGGAGCTGGCAGCGGCCTTGGAAGGGTGTGCCGATTTCTCCCCAGCGGGGGTGGAACGGGCGGTGCGGGGGACGCTGGAGCGGCTGGGCCTCCCGCTGAAAGCGGTGGCCCAACTGATCCGGGTGGCGATCACCGGCCGCACCGTATCCCCAGGGTTGTTCGATGTGATCTCCCTAGCGGGTCGGGAGTTGGCCACGGCGAGGTTGCGGGCGGCGGCACGGCGGTTGCGGGGGAAAGGAGACGGATGAGGCAAGTCCTGATATGGAGCACCACGATCATACTGGCGACCGCGCTGGCAGCCGGGCAGGAGGTGCCACTGAGCCCGGCGGACCCGCAGGCCCTGGGGGACTGGGCGCAGGCGTTCCAGCCCTTCCGGTTGCATCCTGACCGCCCCGCCGGCCTCACCTACCGCGGCCCCACGTTCCCCTTCTTGCTCTGGGGACAGATCCCGGTGGGCGAGGCTCGCTACGCCCTGGTGCTGGGGGTGAACGAGTTGGGGGTCCCCGGGTTGTGGTTGGACGGAAACCGGGACGGGGTGATCGAGACCGACGAGCTGCTCTCCGGGGGCCGGGGGAAGGATTTCTACCTGTGGCGGACCACTCTTATGGCTGACCCCCCGGGGGGAGAGCCGTATGAGTATCCGCTGGGGGTGCTGTGGCCGGAGGGGCGGGGCTACGTGTACCTGGTCGGGGGGGCGCCCCGACAGGGCGTCTTCACCTTGGATGGGGGCGAGTATACGCTGGTCCTTCTGGACGGGGATGTGGACGGGGTGTTCGGCAGCGACCAGGATTTCTACGCCGTGGACACCGACGGGGACGGCACCATCTACGGGGACACGGACGGGCACGAACGCTTCGCCCTGGATGAAGCGTTTACCATCGGGGACAAAAGCTTCCGTCCCGCCCGCATTGCCCCGGATGGGAACAGCCTGACCCTGGAGGAGACGCAATACGTGCCACCCAAACTTCCCCTGATCCCCGGCTATCCGGCCCCGGACTTCTCCTTCACCCCCTTCCGGGGAGGGGAACAGGTGTCTCTCTCCGATTTCCGAGGGAAGGTGGTGCTCTTGGACTTCTGGGCCACCTGGTGTGCCCCCTGCCTCCAGGAGCTGCCCAACGTGATCTCCACTTACCGGGAATTCCACCCCCAGGGCTTCGAGATCATCGGGATCAGCTTGGACACTTCCGAGTCCGATCTCCTGTCGGTGCTCGAGGGCCAGGAGATCCCCTGGCCCCAGTACTTCGATGGCAGGGGCTGGGACAGCGAGATCGCCTCCCTATACAGGATTTACGGCATTCCCGCCACGTTGCTGCTGGATCGGGCCGGCATCATCCGCTATCGGGACCTGCGGGGGGAGGAGCTACGGGAGAAGGTGGCGGAATTGCTCGCAGAACCCCCTCAGGAGCCGCCGTCCGAGGAGGCCCCGGTGGAGGTACTCGCGCCACCGGCCATCCTTCCGGATGCCGAGCCCATCTTGGAGGTGTCCCTGCCGGAGCGGGTGGGGATCCTCCCGGGCGGGACGGCGGAGCTCCTGGTGAGGGTGGAGAACACCTCGCCTCACCTGGCCGAGGAGATCACCTTGACCATCCCCCGGCTTCCCGACGGGATCGAGGCGGCCCCGGCGGAGCTGGCTGAGCTCCCCGCGTTCGGACAGCGGGACCTCACCTTCACCCTACACGCCGCCGCGGGGCTGGAGCCGGGGGAACGGCCGGCCACGCTGCTCCTTTCCTACCACTACTGCATCGGGGAGTCCTGCTTTCAGATGAGCGACGAGCTGGAACTGGTGCTGGCGGTGGGGGAGGAGCCGCTGGCGGTGAAGGCGGCGTTCCGCCCCTGGTGGCTGCTGGCCCTGCTGGGGGTGGGGGTGGTGTTGGCCTGGCTGCTGTGGGGCAAGGGGGCTTCCACGCTAGCGCTGGTGCTGGTGCTGTTGGCCGGGGCGGCGTTGGGGGTAGGGGCGTACCTGGGGCAAGCCCGCCAAGCCCAACTCATCGGGGCGGTGATCTGCACCTCCTGCGTGGGGATAGAGGAGGAAAGACACGACACCCCCGTCCTCTCCCAGGAGACGCGGGCGGCGCTAGGGGGGCTCCCCGGCCCGGTGGAGCTGGTGGTGTTCCACGCCCCCTGGTGCCGCTCCTGCCCTTACGCCATCGCCATGGCCCAGGAGTTCGCTCAGGCCAATCCCGCGATCCGGGTGGAGCTGGTGGACGCCGAGGAGGACACGGAAAGGGCGATCCAGGCCGGCGTGTTCCGCTCCGGGCGACTGATCGTCCCGGCCATCCTCAACCCGGCCACCGGGGAGGTGATCTTCGGGATCACCGACCTGGAAGCCCGGTTGCTGGAACTGGTCCGGGGCGGTGGGCGATGAGCTCCCCCAGGCGCCTGCGCCTGCTGCGGCGGGGCTCCCAATCGGTGGGGCTGTTGGTGGGCGTGTTGGGGTTCACCGGCATCGGGATGACCCACCTCATCTTCCCCGGCCTCCACTGCTATTCCTGCCCGCTTGCGATCACCGT
>DQVA01000204.1 GCA_015661965.1 Candidatus Bipolaricaulota bacterium | reverse complement strand
GGCGACAGGTCCATATCCACCAGCATTCCCCGGATATCCACCATCGCCACACGCATCCGGCAGGCTGATCCGGTTCCCCTTTGCGGGAAAGCGGTTCGCAAACGATCGCGCGCTATGTAGCTCGATTAAGCCGCAAGGCCGCCGCGGGGAAGGGGGGCCGGTGATCCCGGGCTCGGCTACGTAAACTGGGCCCAGGGGCTCGGGACCTCAGCCGGGGGGTGGCGGGGCTGGGGTTGACGGCCCGCCCCCGCCAGGTTAAAATGAAAATGAAAATATATAGCACCAAGGAGGTGCCCATGGTGAAAATAGGCGAGAGGATCCCGGACCTGAAGCTCCAGGTCTACCACGAGGGCGAGATAAAGGAGGTGAAGCTCTCGGACTTCCGGGGCAAGTGGCTCGTGATCGCCTTCTATCCCGCCGACTTCACCTTCGTCTGCCCCACCGAGCTCGAGGAGCTCGCCGAACACTACGGCGAGTTCGGGGAGCTCGGCGCCGAGGTGCTCTCCATCAGCACCGACACCGCCTACGTCCACAAGGCCTGGCACGATACCTCCCCCGCCATCAAGAAGATCCGCTTCCCCATGGGGGCCGATCCCGCCGGGGTCGCCTGCCGGGCCTTCGGGACCTACATCCCCTCGGAGGGGGTCTCCCTCCGGGCCACCTTCATCGTGGATCCCGAGGGTGTCCTCCGCGCCATGGAGATCCACGACAACTCCATCGGCCGTTCCGCCCGGGAGATCCTGCGCAAGCTCCGGGCCTCCAAGTACGTGGCCGAACACCCGGGCGAGGTATGCCCCGCCTCCTGGGAGCCGGGCAAGGAGACCCTGAAGCCCTCCCTGGAGCTGGTGGGGAAGATCTGAAAGGAGGTACGTGATGAGGATCCTGATCCTCGCGTTGTCGGTCTCGTTAGGTGTTGGAGCCCTGGCCGGGGGCATCCGGGAGGCGGCGGAGGCGCGCCTCGGGGCGCTGGTCGCGGGGGACCTCGATGCCCTGGTGGGGGCTTACGCCCCGGGAGCCGAGGCCCTGTTCCTCGGTGCGCCCCGGTCCGGCTTCATCGCCGGTGACGGGCTTCGCGCGGCCTGGGAGGGGATCCTGGCCGCGCTCCACCCGGTGGAGCTGGGCGTCGAGGACCTGACCCTCGTCCCCGAGGCCGGCGTCGCCTTCGCCCGGGTTTCCCTGGGTGAGGGCCGGTGGGCCCTCTGGGCCCTGGCCTTCGGTCCCGATGGACGGGTCGTCGGCGAGGACTTCCTCCTCTACGGGCTCCCCGGGTTTCCCCAGCCCCCGGTTCCCGATGGGGCCGTGGGCGAGGGGGAGTACCCCCACGCGGCCAAGGCCGCCGGGGTGGAGTTCTACTTCCTCAACGGCACCGTGATCCTCTTCGGGGCGCTCCGGGCTCCGGGCACGGGATGGGTGGCGGTGGGGTTCGACCCCGACTTCCGCATGCAAGGGGCCGACATGGTCTTCGCCTGGGTCGATGATGATGGGGCCACGGTCGAGGATCACTACGGAAGCGGCCCCACCAGCCACCGGAGGGACGAGATCTCCCACATCCTGCTCGCCGCGGGCGGGGAAGCGGAGGGGGTGACCACGGTGGAGTTCGTCAAACCTCTCTCCTCCGGGGATCCCGAGGACAAGCCCCTGGAGAGGGGCAAAACCTACACCGTGATCCTGGCCTATCACCGGAGCTACGACGGCTTCCGCCGCCATACGGCCCGGGGACGGGCGGAGATCACCTTGGACTGAGCCATGGGGGCCATCGCCCGGGCGGCGTACACCGAGATCCTGGGGTTTCCCCTCGTCTTCTGGGCGGGAATTCTCACCTACATCTCCGTGGGCGCCGCCTTTTCCCTCATGGCTTTGGGGCGGCGGAGCCCGGGGAGGTTCAGGTGGCACCGCCGGCTGGGGAGGGTGGCCTTCCTCTTGGCCACCCTCCATGCCCTCCTCGGGATCTCCGCCTACTTGGGATAAAAAAGGAGGAAACATGCTTAAGGTAGGGGACAAGGCGCCCGATTTTCGGCTCCCGGATACGGAGCTAAAGTTCAGGACTCCGCGCGACTTCCCCGGGAAGAAGCTCGTCCTGGCCTTTTACCCCGGGGCGTTCACCTCCGTCTGCCG
>DQVA01000032.1 GCA_015661965.1 Candidatus Bipolaricaulota bacterium | reverse complement strand
ACGGGCGGGGGGCGGCGGACATGAAGGGGGGGGTGGCGGGGCTCCTCTTGGCCGCCCGTTGGGCCGCCGGACTCCCCGAAGTGCCGAAGAAGTCGCTCCTGATAGCCCTCACTGCCGACGAGGAACAAGGCTACGGCGGGGCCCGCACCTTGGTGGAGGGGGGATACCTGGACGATGCCGAGTTCCTCCTCATAGCCGAGCCCACCGACGGGATGGTATTCCTGGGGCAGAAGGGAGAGCTGTGGATCAAGGCCGTGTTCCAGGGGATGGCGGCCCACGGCTCGGTGCCACAGCTGGGGGTGAACGCCGCCCTGCCGGCGGCCGAGTTCGCCCTGGGGGCGGAGGAACGGATCCGCGCCCTGCCCCCCGGACCCCGGGGGAGGACCTCGGTCAACCTGGGCCGGATCGCGGGCGGCTGGCAGGTGAACGTGGTGCCGGACCGGGCCGAAGTGGAACTGGACGTGAGGACGGCCTCGGCTGAACACCGCGACGTGGTGCTGGGGCTGGTGGAAGAGATCGGGCGCCGGGCCGCCGACAGGGGGGCCGCCTTTTCCTACGAGCTCACCAACGACCGCCCCCCCATCGAGACCCGGGAGGATGCCCCCTACCTGCGGGAGCTCCTGGTCGCGGTAACGGGAAACCTCGGGGAGGCGCCGAAAACCGGCATCGCACCGTATTCCACCGACGCGGTGGAGATCGTCCCTAAGCTGGGGATCCCACTGGTCATCTACGGCCCGGGCTCCATCGCCCAGGCCCACCGCCCGGACGAATATGTGGAGTTGAGCTCGCTGGTCGCCTTTTGGCAGGCAGTCACCCGGTTCTTGGAGCTGAGCTTGTTTGACAAATCCCCTGATTACTAAAGAAGGAGGTCGACGCAGACATGGACAAGAAGACGGTGGTAGTGGCGCTGGGGGGAAACGCCATCCTCCGGCGGGGGCAGAAGGGCACCTTTGAGGAGCAGCTTGAGAACGTATATCACACCGCCCAGCAGCTGGCGGAGATGGTCCTGTCCGGCCAGTGGCGGATCGTGATCACCCACGGAAACGGCCCCCAGGTGGGCAACATCCTGCTGCAGCAGGAGGCGGCCAAACACGTAGTTCCCCCCATGCCCATGGACGTATGCGGGGCCGAGTCCCAGGGACTGATCGGTTACATGATCCAGCAATCCCTCCGGAACATCCTGGCGGAGAAGGGCCGGGGGGACATACCCATCGCCACCGTGGTCACCCAGGTGCTGGTGGACAAGTCCGACCCCGCCTTCCAAAACCCCACCAAGCCGGTGGGCCCGTTCTACACCGAGGAGGAGGCAAAGCGCCTCCGCGTCGAGAAGGGCTGGCACGTGGTGGAGGATGCCGGCCGCGGCTGGCGGCGGGTGGTCCCCTCCCCCGATCCCAAGGCTATCGTGGAGCGAGAGGCCATCCGGATGCTGGTGGAGAACCGGGCCATCGTGATCGCCTCCGGCGGGGGCGGCATCCCGGTGATCCAGGAGGACAAAGGGCTCAAGGGCGTGGAGGCGGTGATCGACAAGGATCTTGCCGGCGAGCGGTTGGCCGAG
Source organism: Candidatus Bipolaricaulota bacterium (assembly GCA_015661965.1). GTDB lineage: Bacteria > Bipolaricaulota > Bipolaricaulia > Bipolaricaulales > Bipolaricaulaceae > UBA3574. Next base: position 1,436 of record DQVA01000032.1, on the reverse strand, counting down.
GACGTGAAGGCCAACGTCTTTCTGATCCTGACCGATGTGAATCGGGTGAAGTTGAATTACGGAAAGCCCGACGAGCGGCCCATCGACCGGATGACGGTGGAGGAAGGGAAGCGGTACATGGCCGAGGGACACTTCGCCAAGGGCTCCATGGAGCCGAAGGTCAAGGCGGCGATCCGGTTCGTGGAGGCCGGCGGGGAGCGGGCAGTGATCGCCTCCCTGGACCAGGCGGTGGCGGCCCTGGCCGGGGAAGCGGGCACCCAAGTCGTGCGGGAGTAAAACCCGTGACGCGTAACGAGTGACGCGTTACGTGTAGAAAATCAAAGGAGGTAGAAGTGGCGAGCACAGACCTGAAGGGGAGGGACTTCATCACCTGGCTGGACTTCGACCGGGAGGACATCGAAACCATCCTGGACACGGCGTTCGACCTGAAGCGGAAGTGGATCCGGGGGGAACCCCACCACGTACTCCAGGACAAGACCTTGTTTATGTTGTTTTACAACACCTCCCTGAGGACCCGCAACTCGTTCGAGGCCGGGATGACCCAGCTGGGTGGGCATGCCCATTTCCTCCAGCCAGGGGCGGTGTACACCCCGGCCCTGCCCGGGGAGGAGCAGGCCTACTCCACCGAGAGGATCGCAGACGTGGCCCGGGTGCTGGCGGAGATGGGGCACGGGATCGCCATCCGCATCTACGGCAAGCCCACCGGGTGGCTGTACGGGAAGGGGAACCTGATCGTGCGGGAGTTCGCCCGCTGGTCCCGGGTGCCGGTGATCAACATGGAGGACGACAAGTACCACCCCTGCCAAGCCCTGGCCGACGTGATGACCATGATGGAAAAGCTTGGCGACCTTAAGGGCAGAAAATTCGTGATGTCCTGGGCCTACTCCGGCTCGGTGGAAAAGCCCCTGGCGGTGCCCCAATCGGCCATCATCGGGGCTTCCTACTTCGGGATGGACATCACCCTGGCCCACCCCAAGGGCCTGGATCTGGACCCGGAGGTCCTCCAGGCGGTGGAGAGGAACGCCAAGCGGTACGGAGGCTCATTTAAAGTCGTCCACGACATGGACGAGGCGTTCAAGGACGCGGACGTGGTGTACCCCAAGTCCTGGACCGTCCAGCCCACCGATGGGAAAACCCCCATGGACCCGGAGAAGGCCAAGGCCATCTTCGAGGCCAACAAGCACTGGATCACCACGAAAGAGAAGATGGAGCTCACCAACGGCGCCCTTTACATGCACTGTCTTCCCGCCGACCGGGGCATGGAGGTCACCGATGAGGTCATCGACGGGGAAAGTTCGGTGATCGTCGAGGAGGCGGCCAACCGCCTGCACGCTCAGAAGGGCCTTTTAGCCCTCATTTTGTGATGGGCGATGTGTCGAGGGTGATGGGTTGCGATAAGGTTTCTTTTTTCACTTATCGCTGATCACCCTCCATTT
>DQVA01000012.1 GCA_015661965.1 Candidatus Bipolaricaulota bacterium | reverse complement strand
GCAATTTATTTCAGCTCTGTTGTGGGGTCCCCTTTAAAGTCAGGGTGAGATTTACACCTCATTCCAAAGCACTTTTCTTGACTCCCCGTTGGCCCCGCCTCACCGGTTGCCTGTCGGTCTACGGGGACGTGGTGTGGGACAAGGAGACGTTTTCGCTTAATGGGTTTGCCCTTTACGCTTACCGGGTGAGATGCTGTTTCGACTGCGGCAGGTGTCCTGGGAGCCGGATATCCGGTCCCTATCTAGAGCTCGCCACCGCCCTGGACCCTTCCCGCATGCCCAGCGGGTTCCGGGGGGATGAGTTCGAGTACTGGAAGCTTGGAACCTGCGGCCCAGCCTGCTGCGGCGGTTACTGGACCTTGGAGTCTACGATCTATTTCAGTCATTCGGGGAACTTGTTCGGCCTGTCCCGTCTGCTCCTCACCGGCTCTATCCCTTTGCTTCCCGGGTTGGTATGGGAGTGGGAGGCCGAACTGGACTTTATATCCGGCGTTCCATCTTTGAGTATGAGCTGGCGGTGTGACTTCTAGCCCTTCCGGTTGGCGGAGGGGTTAAATGCCATCCCTTGGGCATTTCAGGCCGCCGAATTGATCAAATGGGGGCCCAGGTGTCTAAAGTTGGGTCCAACATCAGTTTTTCAAGTAGACCTTTGATCAGGACCTTATCCGCCAGGTGGCCCTCGCTAGGATCCCGTCGCTGGTTCTCCCCTGAAGCCTCCTTTCCCTCTTTTCGTTTTTGTGGGGAGGCCACCATGCCGCTAGCCCCGCTACCCCCCTGGGGCACACCTAACCCAGAGGAGCGAACCCGCCCCCAGATCTCCCTCCTCATCGACTACCCCTATCCAGCCGCCTCCCCGGGCCGGGTTGACGGTAAAAGGGCCCAGGGCTAACATCCGCGCGGAGCCGAGGTGGCGGAATTGGCAGACGCGCTGTCTTGAGGGGGCAGTGGGCTTTAAGGCCCGTGTGGGTTCAAATCCCACCCTCGGCACCAGTGCACCCCACGAAGGAGCGCTGGTTCGTGGGGGCCCCAACAAGCCGCTGGGCGGCCCCGGGGAAAGGGGTTAGTGGTGGGGGTCCCCGAAAAGCCGTAGGGCTTTGGGGACCTTAGTTTTATGGCTATCCGCATCGTAGTGGACGTGATGGGGGCAGATCGTGCCCCGGGGGAGTTGGTGGCGGGGGCGCTGGCCGCGGCGGACAGGCTCCCCATTCACCTCATCTTCGCCGGCCGCCGCCGCCTCATCGAGCCGCACCTGCCCGAGGAGGCCCACGCCGAGATCCTGGATTGTGAGGAGTTCGTCCCCCCAGATGTCCCCCCGGTTCAAGCGGTGCGCAGTCGGGCCACCTCCATCGCCCGGGGATTGGAGCTCCTGGCCCGGGGCAAGGCGGAGGCGTTCTTGTCCCCGGGGAACACCGGGGCAGTGGTGGCCGCCAGCCTGCTCATCCTGGGCCGCCTGCCCGGGGCCAAACGCCCTGGCATCTGCGCCTCACTGCCCACTCTGTCAGGACGGGAGCTTTTGCTTATCGATGTGGGCGCAACCGCCGACCCCCGGCCGGAGCACCTGGCCCAATTCGCCGACATGGGTGCACTGTACGCGCGGGAGGTGCTGGGCTTTTCCCGGCCAAAGGTGGGACTTCTGTCCATCGGCACCGAGCCGTTGAAGGGGGATAAGTTGGTGCGGAGTGCCCATGCGCTGCTGGCGGAGCGGCCGGACTTTGTGGGGAACGTGGAGCCGCATCAACTCCTCATCGAGCGGCCTGCGGATGTGGTGGTGACCGGTGGGTTCGCCGGGAACCTCACCATCAAGGCCCTGGAAGGCGGGGCGGAAGCCACCTGGGAGGCCTTGAGGTCGGCCGTGGGAGGGGCGCTGCGGTATAAGCTGGGGGCGGCCCTGCTCAAGCCGGCCCTCAAGGCATTGGCCGGGAAGCTGAGCTACGATCACTACAATGGAGCCCCGCTTCTCGGGGTACGGGGGTTGGTGATGGTGGCCCATGGGCGGTCCTCTTCCCGGGCCATGGAGGCGGCGGTGGAGCGGACGTATTGGGCGGCCAAGGCCGAGGTGGTGGACCGGATCTCCACGGCCCTTTCCCCTGATGGGTAGGGGATCCAATTGAGTTGGTCGCAGCCACCACGGGATCGGGAGGCGGGGTGATCGAAGCGAGGATCACGGGCACCGGGTCGTTCCTCCCGGAAAAGCGGCTTACCAATGACGACCTGGCGAGGCTCGTTGATACCAGCGACGAATGGATTGTGAGCCGCACCGGGATCCGGGAGCGGCGGCTGCTTTCCCCGGGGGAACCGCCCTCCCGGATGGGGGTGGCGGCTGCCCGCGAGGCCCTTGCGGCGGCCGGAGTCGCCCCCCAGGAGGTGGACCTCCTCATCGCCGCCACCAATGTGTCCGAGCAACCAATCCCTGGGACGGCCCCCTTCATCGCCGCCGGGTTAGGCCTGTCGCAAGAGCCCGCGTTTTTCGATCTCAAGTGCGGTTGCGCCGGGTTCGTTTACGGGCTGGCGTTCGCCGCCGGGGCGGTGGCCGCCGGCCTCGCCCGGCGGGCCCTGGTGGTGGGGATCGAAGCCCTGTCCAGGTTCACCGACTGGAGCGACCGCCGGACCTGCGTGCTGTTTGGGGATGGGGCCGGGGCCGTGCTGGTGGAGGCCTCCCCGGGCCGGGCCGGGGTCCTGGGGGTGTCCCTGCACGGGGACGCCAGCAAGCTCGGTTTGCTGAAACTGGAGGCCGGGGGGGTGAGGCTGCCCGCCTCGCAGGATACGGTGCGGAGGGGGCTCCATTACCTGAAGATGGAAGGGGAGGGGGTGTTCCGCTCCGCGGTGCCCATGATGGAGCGGGCTACCCGTGAGGCCTTGGCTCAGGCCGGGCTTACCCCCGGGGAGGTGGACTGGCTCATCCCCCACCAGGCCAACCTCAGGATCATCCGCCCGTTGGCCGCCCGCCTGGGGATCCCGGAGGCACGGGTAGTGGTGAACATCGACCGAGTGGCCAATACCTCCACCGCCTCCATCCCCATCGCCCTGGATGAGTGGGTGCGGGCCGGGAAGATCGCCCCGGACCAGATCGTGGTCCTGACCGCCTTCGGGGCCGGAGCGAGCTACGGGACGGTGGTGGTCAGGTGGTAGCCTATCTGTTCCCCGGCCAGGGTTCCCAGACCCCGGGCATGGGGGAGGAACTCCTGACCGCCCCCTGGGCGGAGGAGATTGTGGACACGGCGGAGCGGCTCGCCGGCCTGCCGTTGGTGGAGATCATCCGGGAGAGGCCAGGGGAGCTTTCTCGCACCGCGGTGGCCCAGCCGGCCATTTTGCTTGTGGAGTGGTTGGCCTTCGCTTCCTTGGCGCGAGCCGGGTGTGTCCCCCAGGCGGCCGCCGGCCATTCCCTGGGGGAGTTCGCCGCCCTGGCCGCCTGTGGGGTCCTCCCCTGGGGGGCGGCCATGGAGCTGGTGGCCTTGCGCGGCCGGCTCATGGAGGAGGCGGCCCAGGCCCACCCTGGGGGGATGGTAGCGGTGCTCAAACTCCCGCTGGGGGAAGTGGAGCGGCTGGCTGAGGAAGCGGGATGCACAGTGGCCAATTACAACTCCCCCGGCCAGGTGGTGCTCTCCGGTCCCCCCGATATGCTCGCCAGGGCCCAGGAATTGGCTCAGGCCGCTGGGGGGAAGGCGGTCCCCCTCCAGGTGGCGGGGGCGTTCCACTCCCCGGCCATGGCCGAGGCGGAGCGGGCACTTGCTCGAGCCCTGGAGGATGTGCCATTTTCTGCGCCCCGCTGCCGGTTTGTTTCCGCCGTGTCGGGGAAACCCGAGGAGTCGCCGGACGAGATAAAGGCCCTCCTCTCCCGGCAGATGACCTCCCCGGTCCGGTGGATGGAGGTGATCGGGTCCCTGGCGGACTTGGAGGTCGAGGAGGCCTGGGAGGTGGGGCCGGGGGAGGTGCTCACGCGACTTGGCAAACGCTTCGGAGTGGGGATACGCTTCCTCGCCTTTAGGGAGGTGATGGGGGATGTTCCAGGGTAAGGTGGCGCTGATCACCGGGGGCACCTCCGGGATCGGCCTGGCCACGGCCCGATTGCTTTCCCAGGGCGGGGCCAAGGTGGTGCTATTGGGGCGCAACCGGGAACGGGGACAGGCGGCCCAGCGGGAGTTGGGGGAGGGGGCCTTGTTCCTGCCCTGCGACGTGGGGGTGGGGGAGGAGGTGCGGGCGGCGTTCAAGGAGGCCCTGGCCTGGGGGGGGAAACTCGACTTCCTGGTGCACGCGGCGGGACACACCAAGGACAAGCTCCTGTTGCGGATGCGACCAGATGAGTGGGAGGCGGTGCTGCGGGCCCACTTGACCGGCGGGTATTACTGTGGGCGGGAGGCGCTGCGGGCGATGGCCAAGGCCCGAGCCGGGGCCATGGTGTTCCTGTCCTCAGTGGTGGGCCTAACCGGGAACGTGGGCCAGGCCAACTACGCGGCGGCCAAGGCGGGCTTGGTGGCCCTGGCCAGGACGCTGGCCCAGGAGGCCGGCCCTTGGGGGATCAGGGTGAACGTGGTGGCCCCGGGGTTCATCGAGACCCCGATGACTGCGGACCTCCCCGCGGAGGTGCGGGAGGGGTACCGGGCGCGGATCCCGCTGGGGCGGTTCGGTCAGCCGGAGGAAGTGGCAGAGCTGATCGGGTTCTTGCTTTCCCCCAAGGCCTCTTATATAACTGGGCACGTCTTCTACGTGGATGGAGGGCTTGTGCCGTGCGAGTAGTGGAAAAGCTCCCTCAGGAGGTGGAAGCATAATGAGCGAAATCGCCGATCGGGTACGTGAGATCATCGCTGAGCAACTCATGGCCGATCTGGAGGAGGTTACCGACGAGGCCTCGTTCGTGGACGACCTGGGTGCCGACTCGCTGGACACGGTGGAGTTGATCATGGAGTTCGAGGACGAGTTCGGCATTGAGATCCCGGACGAGGAGGCGGAGAAAATCCAAACGGTGGGCGAAGCCATAGCCTATATCGAGCGGCTGGTGGCGGAGAAGGAGGGGCAGTAGGGTGCCCGGTGAAAGACGCGGCCAAGTGGGCTGGGAATCCGACAACCCCTACTACGAGGGGAAGAAGCACCGTGAGCCCACGGTATGTGTGCGCTGTGGGCTCCTGTACCGGGATGGCCATTGGCAGTGGGCGGAGGAAGTCGTCCCCGAAGCGGCCCGGGCTATTTGCCCGGCCTGCCGCCGTGAGATCGATCGTTATCCGGGTGGGTACGTGCTCCTGAAAGGGGCCTACTGCACAAAGCATTGGCAGGAGATCTTGAATCTGATCAAGAACCAGGAAGAGGAGGCCCGCCGTACTCGCCCCTTGCACCGCATCCTGTGGATAGAGCCGCGGGATGCCGGGATGGAGATCGCCACCACCACCGCCCATCTGGCCCGGCGGCTGGGTAAGGCCATCCAGTCCGCCCACAAGGGGGAGCTGTCCATCCACCAGGCGGCCGGGGAGCCGCTGGTGAGGTTGGTGTGGCGGAGGGATTAGAGGAGATGGAGGCCCAGGACAGCCGGCCCGTCTACGTGGAGCAGCTGGATCAGCATGTGGGCGAGGAAGTGCTGATCCAAGGGTGGCTGTTTAACAAACGCTCCTCCGGGAGGATCCGGTTCGTGATTGTGCGGGACGGGACCGGGCTGGTGCAGGGGGTGGTCACCCCGGACGCCGACCCGGAGACCTTCGAGCTGGCGGAGCGGCTTCCCCAGGAGAGTTCCCTCAGGCTGTGGGGCACGGTACGGGCCGATCCGCGAGCCCCCGGGGGGTACGAGCTGGCCGTCCGGAAGATCGAACCGGTCCACATCCCGAAACAACCCTTCCCCATCGGGCTTAAGGAGCACGGGGTGGGCTTCCTCATGGACCACCGCCACCTGTGGATCCGGATGCGCAAACAGGTACCCCTCCTCAGGGTCCGGGATTCGGTCCTCTGGGCCATCCGCCAGTTCTTCCGGGAGCGGGGGTTTGTGGCCACCGAGGCCCCCATCCTGGTGGGGACGGCGGTGGAAGGGACCACCACCCTGTTCCCCTTGGACTACTTCGACCGCACCGCGTACCTCTCTCAGTCCGGCCAGTTGTACCTGGAGGCCACCTGCATGGCCCTAGGCAAGGTATACTGGATCGGCCCCGTGTTCCGGGCCGAAAAATCCAAGACCCGCAAGCACCTCACCGAGTTCTGGATGGCGGAGGCCGAGGTGGCGTTCCTGGAACACGAGGGGAACCTGACCCTCCAGGAAGACTTAGTCCGCTACATCGTGGAGTTCGTGGCCGAAGATAGGAAGAGGGAACTGGAACTCCTGGAACGGGATACGGAGGCCCTCCTTTCCGAGGTGCGGGAGCCGTTTGCCCGCATCACCTATGCCGAGGCGGTAGAGATCGTGCGGGGCCATGGGGTGGAGATGGAGCACGGGGACGACTTCGGGGCCCCGGCCGAGGACGCCTTGGGAGCGCACTTCGGGCGGCCGGTGTTCGTGGAGAGGTTCCCCGCCAGGATCAAGCCCTTCTACATGAAGCGGGCCCCGGACGATCCCGGGGTGGTCCTTTGTGCCGACCTCATTGCACCCGAGGGCTATGGGGAGATCGTCGGGGGATCCCAGCGGGTGGACACCGAGGAGGAGCTTCTCGCCCAGCTAGAGGAATACGGGCTTCCGCGGGAGCCTTATGAGTGGTATATCGATCTCAGACGGTATGGTTCCGTGCCCCACTCCGGCTTCGGGTTGGGGGTGGAGCGCACCGTGGCCTGGATTGCGGGGGTGAAACACATCCGGGAGACCATCCCCTTCCCCCGCATGCTGGACAGGCTGGAGCCTTGAACTCGGGGGGAGGGCGACTATAATCCGCCCTCGGCCAACGAGCCCAGGGCTTAGGCCCACGGCCAAAGCCCCACCCGCCAGACACACCAGCACACGGGGGGAGCAGTGCCGCCCAGTGCGGCTAGTCCGTGGCGTGGTGCCAGCCGGTTTGGGGTTTACAGCCCGACAGGCCGGTCCCTGCGGTCCGCCGGTCCCCTCCTGCCGGCGGTACCCGCACCCGGCCGGAAAGGCCGCCGTTCGAATCGGCATGGGCGAGGGAAACCCTGCTCCCCCCAGCTACTCCCTCACGGGCGCCGCATGCCGTAGGGGAAAAAGAGGGTCAGGCCCAACCCAATCAGGAAGTCCCCCCAGCTGAAGGCCGCGGAAAGCGGCACCCACCGGGGGAGCCAAAGCCAATCCCCCAGGAAATTCAGCCTAGTGCCCTCCCCCATGAGCACCACGTTTCCCAGCCGTCCTTGTGTGAGGAGGGTTTGGGCGACCTCATCCATCCCGGCCCGCCGCAGTGCCTCGGCGCTGGCTGGCATGTAGCCACCATTGGCGGCGATGACCACCAGGTTGGCCGCCAGCCCCAGGGCCAAAAGCCCCAGGGGCCAGTG
>DQVA01000241.1 GCA_015661965.1 Candidatus Bipolaricaulota bacterium | reverse complement strand
TGAGGGGCGGGGGGGCGCTACTGTGGGCCGGGGCGTGGGGGAACTTCATCGACCGGTTCGCCTATGGATACGTGCTTGACTTCCTGGAACTGCCGCGCTTTCCCGTGTTCAACCTGGCTGACGCGGCAGTGGTGGTGGGGGCGGTGCTGCTGGCAGTGGGGCTGGTGTGGAGGGACGCGTGAAGCCTTTGTTTGTGGTGCTGGAGGGTCCGGATGCCTCCGGCAAATCCACCCAGCTCAGGCTACTGGCCGAGCACCTGGCGGCTCGCAATATCCCCCACCTCACCACCCGGGAGCCGGGCGGCACTTCCCTGGGGCAAGAGCTGCGGCGGCTGCTTCTGGACCCCCACCGGGACATCCGCCCCCTCACCGAGCTCCTCCTCATGGTGGCGGACCGGCACGAACACGTGGAGCGCGTGATCCGCCCCGCCTTGGAGCAAGGGAAATGGGTGCTCTGCTCCCGTTACACCCTGTCCACCTTGGCCTATCAAGGCTATGGCCGGGGGGTGGACCTGGATCTATTGCGGCAGCTAAATGAGCTTGCCACCGGCGGGTTGGAGCCGGATTACGTGTTCCTGTTGGATCTGCCTCCCCAGGTCGCCTATCAGCGCACCCGGGACCGGGACCGGTTCGAAGGGGAGGGGCTGGAGTTCTTCACCCAGGTGCGGGCCGCCTATCTGGAGCTCATCCGCTCCGTCCCCCGGGGATATGTGATCGATGCCACCAGCCCCCCCGAACAAGTGTGCCGGGAGATCCTGGCTCGCCTCCCCCTGCCCGGGTAACATGCGGTGGGCGAGCCTGGCTCGCTCCCTGGGAAGCTCCGGATGATGAGGAGGGAAGATGGAAATTGTATGCGGCCGTGAGGACTTGGTGTTCGGCGTCAGGACCACGAGCCATGCCCTAGGCGGGCGGACCTCCCTGCCCATCCTGGGGGGGATCCGGTTTCAAGGTACCCCAGAGGGGATGGAACTCGCGGCCACCGACTTGGAGCGGGCCATCCGCTGCCAAGTCCCGGCCAAGGTGGACGGTGAGGGCACGGTGGTCTGCCCTGGTCAGGTGCTGGCCCAACTGGTGACCCGCCTTCCCGAGGCCGATCAGGTAAGCCTCACCGAGGTGAACGGGAAGGTCCGGCTGCAATGTGGGGAAGCGGTGTTCGACCTGCTCACCATGGCCGCGCATGACTTCCCGGAACTCCCTCGCCCCAGCGGCGAACCCCTGTGCAAGTTGCCGCTGGCTTCCTTCCTCAGGGCCATCTCCCAAACCGCCTTCGCCGCCCTCAAAGCCTCCGAGACCACCCGGCTCGCCCTCACCGGTGTGGATCTGGTGTTCCGTGACGGGACGCTCAAGCTGGCCGCCACCAACGGCTACCGCCTGGCGATCAAGCGCGTGCCGGTGGAAGGGCTGGCCGCTGGATATGAGGCCTCGTTCCTGGTGGATGCCCAGGTGCTGGGAGACCTGCAGCGGGTGCTATCCCCGGTGGAGGCGGGGGAAGTGGAGATCTACGCCGAGGACGGCCAGCTCCACTTCGCCGCCGGACCGGTGCTGTTCTCCAGTCGGTTGATTCAGGAACAGTTCCCGGATTTCGAGCGGGTGATCCCCCGCGACAACGAGATCGGCCTGTTTTTGCCCCGGGAGGCGTTCCTGGACACCCTACGCCGCCTGGAGATCACCGCCACCGAGGAGTCCGGGGCGGTGACCATCAAAGCCAGCCCTGAGGAGACCGCGGTGGAAGTGCACTCGGCCTCCAAGGAGAAGGGGGAGGGGCATGAGCGGGTGCGGCTGGCAAAGGCCCCGGCCAAGGGCATCGAGATCGCGTTCAAGGCCGAATACCTGATCGACGCCCTGCGCCGCATGGACTCACAGCAGGTGGCGCTGTGGCTATCCGAGCCCGATCGGGCTGGACTGATCGAACCCGCTGGGGACATCGCCCCGGGTGACGAGGGGTTCATCTACGTGTGTATGCCGGTCCGGCTCATCTGAGCCCCTTAGGCCCTCCCGAGCCAGCGCAGGAACCGCCAGCCCGCGGGCAACGCCAGGGCGGCCAGGGCCAGTTTGACCAGGTCCCCTGGGATGAAAGGGGCCAGGCCTAAAGGCAATGCCCGCTCGGGGCCAACGAACCTGGCCAACCAGGGAAGGCCAAAAGCGTAGATGAGAGCGTTCCCCACGCCCATGGCCACTGCCGTGGTCCATACCTTCCGGTCCCACCCCCGCTGGGCCAGAATCCCCACCACCACCGCCGCCGGCAGGAAGCCCATCAGATAGCCCCCGGTCGGTCCGGCGAACCGGGCCAGGCCCGTAGCGCCCCCAGCGAACACCGGAAGCCCGGCCAACCCCTGCAGGAGGTACAGGAAAACGCTCAGCCCTCCCCGCCATCCCCCGAGCAGCGCCCCCACCAGCAATACACCGAAGGTCTGCCCGGTGATGGGAACTGGACTGAAGGGCAAAGGGACGACCAGGCGGGCAGACAGCGCGATGAGCAGGCTCCCCCCCACCACCAACCCCGCTTCGTAAACTTTGGCCTTCCAACCTTCCCTGGCCTTCCAACCCTGTGCCGCGAGGGCAGCGTCTACGATCGTCATCCATCCCCCCCTTCGATCAGGCGGCGAGCTCTGGCTAGAGCGGCTTCAATGGCCTGGGGGAGGGCTTCCGCGTGGGGGCCGCCTCCTTGGGCGAACGTGGGCCGGCCGCCGCCCTTCCCCCCCAAGGCCCGTGCTGCTTCCCGCACCAGCTCCCCGGCGCTGAGGCGGGGCTCGGTGGATTTGACCACTACCACCCCCCGATCCCCGGCCCGCGTCCCCAGGATCACGGCGCAGCGGCCGAGCCGATCGGCCAGCTGGTCCACCAATTGCTTGGCCGCCTCTGGCCCCCCTTCCACCTCCGCCCCCAGCAGCTTTACCCCCCCCACTTCCTCGGCACGGGACGCGAGCTCTAGGGCTTGCAGGGAGGCCAGCTTCCCCTTCAGGGCAGCCAGTTCCTTGCGCAGGCTGGACACTTCCGCCAGCAGCCGTTCCAGCCCTAATCGAAGTTCCCCATCCGGCACCTTGAGGAGTCGGGCCAAGGTCCGCCGCTCGTCCCGCAGGGCGGCCAGGTATCCCCGGGCCTTCTCTCCCACCAGGGCCCGGATGCGGCGGGTGCCGGCGGCCACCGCCTCCTCGGCCAGGATCACGATGGGGCCAATTTCGCCGGTGCGCCGCACGTGACACCCCCCGCACAGCTCCACCGATACCCCAGGCACCTCCACCACCCGCACCCGCTCCTTCCCCCGGTACTCCTCCTCGAAGTGGGCGATGGCGCCGTAGGACTTGGCCTCCTCCAAGGACATCTCCTGGATCTTGAGGGCGATGTCAGAGAGGACCGGGAGGAAAGCCTCCCGCTCCACCCGGGAGAGCTCCTCTTCCGACATGGCGGCAAAGTGGGTGAAGTCGAACCGCAGCTCCTCCGGGCCCACCCAGGAGCCGGCCTGGATCACGTGCTCCCCCAGGATTTTTCTCAACGCGGCGTGGAGGAGGTGGGTGGCGGTGTGGGCCCGCTCGATCGCCCGCCGGCGGGCCTCGTCCACCACCAGGCGGCACCGATCCCCGGGGCGGAATTCGCCTGCCACCACCTTGAGGAAGTGGAGCGTTCCCTGGGGGGATTTCTGAACGTCGATGACCTCGGCCTTGCCGGGGCGGGACAGGTTCTCGATCACGCCGGTATCGGCGATCTGGCCGCCTGCCTCGGCGTAGAACGGAGTGGCGGCGAAGATGAGCCGTGCCTCGCCCTCCCCCACCGCGGGGAGCTCTTTTCCCTCCGTATCCAGGACGGCGAGGAGCTCCGCCTCGGCCTCCAAGGTCTCG
>DQVA01000160.1 GCA_015661965.1 Candidatus Bipolaricaulota bacterium | reverse complement strand
GGGGCGAACAAGAGCACGATGAGCCCAGAAGCGGCCAACGCCGCCCCCAGATACAGTGACTGGGAGAGCACCCCCATGGCAAACCCGAAGGCCAGTACCCCGATGCCCAGCCCCCGGTAAAGGGACCGAACCCGATCTGGGTTTCCGGCGTAATAGCCCTTCTCGGTGAGGTCCATGTAAAGCTGGGCCCCCAGGCCGGCCAGCTTCTGGTAAAATTTATATTTCAAGTCCGACAGCCGCTTCCGCTCCCCCCCTCCCTCAAACAGGGCCGACAGCAGGGCGTCCTCGAACCGGGTCAGCGGGGCCGGGGAATGGGTCCGCTCCAGCTCGAAGTCGTCAGGTTCCCTCCCGCGCTCGTCCTCCCATATCTCGTGGATCACCAGGTGCCCCTTGACAGCCAGGCTCACGATGCCGGCGGATAGGTCCCGTGGATCGAACCGGTCGTCGATGATGACACCTGCCTCCGCCGGCCCCACGTCCTGGGGCGGGGTGAAACTGGGGGCCACGCTGCCGGGCTTGGGATCACGCCCTCTTTTCCACCACAGCACCGTCATTGCGATCAGGGTCAGGAACGGGATCCCGGCGTACAGGTTGTCCTGGAAAAACCAGAGGAGGGATGCCCCTATCCCCGGGAGTGACACATAACCCTTGGGGAACCGCACCGCGATGGTTACCCCCTCCCCGGGGGCCAGCCCCTGCGCTTCGCCGGTCAGCTTCCCCGCTTGAAAAGTAAGCTGAAGCGGCATGTCGCTTCCATGGGGGCCCACGAAACCCTGGGCGCGCACCTCGGCCCCCGGCACCTCTGGGGGGAGGATGACGACCACCGAGGCATGGGCGATGGGAAGCTCCCACTCGCCACCGATCGCGTTCCAAAACAGCTCCACTTCCTCCCCGTACACCCGCAGGGCACGGGCCACCCGATACCTAATGGTGTAGATCACCGAACCCCGCACCAGCCGGGCCGGATCCCCGATCCGCCAAACTAGGTAATCCCCCTCCCGGTATTCCTTCACCGTCGCCGGCGCCCCGTCCACCAGTACCTCCTCCAACCAGATCCGCAGGCGATACCTCTCCCCGGTGGGCAGGGTGTAGATATAGGGGATCCGCCGATAGATCCCATGCCGGGGGACGTCGAAGGCCACCATAAGCTCTTCGGTCAGTGCCAGGTAGCCGTCCTTCCCTATCGCGATCTGAACCAGGTAATCGTCGATCCTCTCTCCCAATACGGTCAGGGGGAGGAGGACCAGGGCGGCCAGCACCAGGGTTTTTCTCATCGGGTGAAGGACACCTCGGGGGGTTCCTGCATTTCCTCGGAGGGCAGTGTGTAGAAGTCCCGCTCCCGGATCCCGAACAGGTTCGCGATCAGGTTGGAGGGGAATACCTGGATCTTGGTGTTGAGGTCGCGGACCACCGCGTTGTAATAGCGACGGGAGCGGGCGATCTCCGTCTCCAATTCCTCCAAGGACTGTTGCAGCTCCAGAAAGTTCTGGTTGGCTTTGAGCTCGGGGTAGTTCTCCACCACCGCGAACAAGCTCTTCAAGGTCTCCTGGAGGAAATTGTCCGCTTCGCCCTGTTCCCGCGGGGTGCCCGCCCGCAGCGAGGCGGACCGGGCCTCGGCCACCTTCTCGAATACCTCCCGTTCATGGCCGGCATAGCCCTTCACCGTCTCCACTAGGTTGGGGATGAGGTCCGCCCGCTTGCGGAGCAGGGTATCGATGTCCCGCCAGGCTGCCTCGGCCCGCACCTGCAGGCGCACCAGCCGGTTATAGGTAGCGGCCACCCAAACGAACAAGATGACCAGCACTCCCAGTACGACGAATCCGATCATCACCGCCTCCTTGCCGGCATTCTACGGAACGAGAGCGGGCAGGCCAATAGGTGGTCAGGGCTTGTCACATCGGGCACAATCCCCTGGATGGGTCAGAAACGTTTCTCGCGACAGGTGATCCTCCCCCAGCTGGGCACCGCGGGCCAGCAAAAGCTGCGGAAGGCCCGGGTGCTGGTAGCGGGGTGCGGGGCTCTGGGTTCCCACACCGCCGCCGCCCTGCTGCGGGCCGGGGTGGGGAACCTGATCCTGGTGGACCGGGACCTGGTGGAAGAATCGAACCTGCATCGGGTGGCCGCGTTCATCGACCAGGACGTGGGCAGGCCCAAGGCGGAGGCCTTGGCAAACAGGTTGCAGGCGATCTGGCCGGAGGCGAACCTGGAAGCGTGGGTGATCCACCTGGGCCCCCGGGAAGCGGAGGAGCTCATCCCAAAGGTGGAGCTGGTGGTGGACGGCTTGGACAACCTGGAGTCCCGCTATACGGTGAACGACGCCTGCATCAAGCACGGGGTACCGTGGATATACACGGCGGTGCTGGCCACCTATGGGATGACCATGGCCATCCTGCCCGGCGAAGGCCCGTGCCTCCGGTGTCTGTTCCCAAATCCGCCGCCGCCCGGGGCCCTCCCCACCTGCGCCACCGCCGGCATCCTGGGGCCCGTCCCCCAGGCCTTGGCCGCCTGGCAAGCCGCCGCTGCCATCCAGCTGCTGGTGGGGGCTCCCGAGCTTATCCCCGGAGAGCTCCTCTATTTCGACCTGTGGACTCGGAAGGTGAACACCATCCAGGTGGCGCGGGCCCCGAGCTGCCCCGCCTGTGTGGAAAAACGGCTGGAGTTCCTGGACCGCCCCTCCCGCACGGCCACCCTCTGCGGGGAGGTGGTGCAGATCTTGCCCCGGGAAAGGGGCAACCTGGATCTGGTCGAGCTGGCGGGGCGGCTGTCCCGGCTGGGCAAAGCGGAGCTGCGCGGGGGGGTGGTGGTGGCCGAGGTGGAGGGTGCTTCCTTCACCGTGTTCCCCGACGGCCGGGCCTTGATCAAAGGGGTGCCAGACCCGGGCCGGGCTCAGGCCCTGTACGACCAGTACATCGCTAGATAAGCCTGGTCAAAAGGTATATGAGCAGCAGCACCGCGATCAACGCCAGGACCGGCACCGCCAGCATAGGCAGGGCCATCCTCTTCAAGAACGATTTCTGCTCCGGGGTTAACGGGACCTGCCGGGGGTGACGGAGCTCCAGTTTGCGGGCCTTTTTCAGCATCTTGATCGACCTGGCGATGTCCCCCCGCCGACGGTACACCACCCCCAGGTTGTGATGGGCGGAAGCATGGGTGGGATCCTCCGCGATGGCCCGCTTGTAGGACTGCTCCGCCCCGGCGAGGTCCCCGGCATCGAAGTAAAGGTTCCCCAACCGGAAATACACTTGAGCCTTGTCGACCCCGTAGCGCAACAGGTCAGCCAGCAGCGCGATCCCTTCCTGGTAGCGCCCTGCGCGGCGCAGCTCCTCCGCCCGCGCCAGGGCCCGCTGGCAGATCTCCCGCCGCTGCCCCTCCGTCAACCGTCCCGGGTCCGGGAGCGGAGGAGTGATAGCCTCTCCTTCACCGCCTGGATATCCATCCATGTCAAATACTTGGGGCTCCCCTTCTTCCTGCTGGGGTTCCGCAGCAGGAAGCTGGGGTGGAACATGGGGAACAGCTCGATCCCCCCCTTCCACCGGTAGAACCGCCCCCGCAGCTGGCCGATCCCTTCGGTTTTCCCAAGCAGACGCTGGGTGGCGGCGTTCCCCAAGGTGACGATGATCAGGGGGCGGATCAGCGCGATCTGGGCGGCCAGCCATTCCCAGCAGGCGTCCATCTCCTGTTTGGTGGGGACGCGATTGGCGGGGGGGCGGCACTTGACCACGTTGGTGATGTACACGTCCTCCCTGTCCATCCCCACCGAGTGCAATATCTGGGTGAGCAGCTGCCCGGCCGGGCCGACGAACGGGCGGCCGGTACGGTCCTCCACTTCCCCGGGGCCCTCCCCCACGAACATCAGGTCCGCCCCAGGGTCCCCTTCCCCGAAAACCAAATTGGTCCTGGTTTCCCCCAGCCCACAGCGTTGACAGGACTGGGCCCGACGCTCCAGCTCCTCCAAGGTTACAAGCGTGCAAGCCTTCACGTCCGGACTTTATCCCGCCGGGGCGGAACTGCCAAGGCCTTAGCGAATCTGCTAAGAAAACAAGCCAGCTCTTAACTTTTTCCCACATAATTGATACCATTGGTGGTGGTTAGAGAACCGCTCGGCGAGGCCCGCTGAGCCGGCTTACAGCCTTGTCCGGTTTTGGGGCGCTGCGGTGAGGGGGACCGGAGCGCCCTCTTCGTTCTCTACCCCGCCTGCCAGGAGCTAAAATCGGACGCCATGGCCATCTGGTTGAAGCGGGCGGGCCGATGGCAGCGGGCCCATTCCCTGCCGCTGTACCTCCCCCCCGGCTACCTTAAACTGTTTCCGGGGCGGCCACCTGGCCCCAACTGGCGAGCAGCCGGGGAGTTTGGCGCCTATGGTGCCGATTCCCTCCCGGAGTTCCTGCAAGGACTCCTTAAGGCCTGTCGCCGCCCTGGGGGCGGGACACAGCCGGGCCTGTGGGAAGTGAAGCCGGACGCAAACCTGGTTCCGGTGGACAAAATCCCCCCCTTCCAGCCGGACCAGCTGTGCTCACCGGGGTTGGAGCTGACCCGACTTCGGCAACCGCCGGACAAATGGCTGCTGACCCTGCACTTAGCCCGACCCAGCCCCACCCTGCTGGCGGTGCGGACCGAGCGCTACCTCGCCTCCTGGCACCGGGGGCTGGAGGAACTCCTGCGGGCCTGCCAGGCGGCCTAGCCTCCGATGTGGATCTGGAACCGGAAGTACCAGCGCCCATCCGGGCCGAGGTACCAGCACCAGCCGGTCTCCTGGGGGCACTCCCCGATGAAGAACCGCCAGTTCCCCTGAGAATCGCAGAACCAGCCAGCCCCAGGTGGCATGAACACCATCCCCTGACAGGGGGGACAGGGCCCCCAACCCAAGCAGGGCGGGCAGGGCCAGGCGCTGTATGCCTGCCCGGGAAGCACGGTGAACGTGGTCCAAGCGGTGGCGTAACAGCCACAGCTGGGCTCGGGCACCAGCCCCAGAACCTGGGCCCGGCCCTCATTTGGGTCCCTGCCCAGCAGAGGGAAAGGCTGATCCGGACTGCCGGTGGGGAAGGACAGGGGGACGGTGCTGGCGATGATCTGGAGGGTCTCCACCCCCTGGGGGGGAACCACCCGCAGCTGATAGGTGGGTTTATCGGGAAGCATGTGCTGCCCGGCCTGGACGTAGGGGTCGGGGGAATATGCGTTGGGAAATAGCTGTCGCACCATCCCGGCGGCGTCGATATCGAAGATGTAAACGTAGGCCGGCTGGGACACGTAGAAGTGGATGGTGGCCAGTTCCCCCACCCGATACTGCGCCCTATCGGTCCAGATGGACACGGTCAGCCCGGGGTTGGGCACCGGGACGAGGCCCAACGGTGACACTCCGCCCTGCGCCCACCCCACGGCCCCTAAAGCCGTGATCACAAGCAACGCCTTCAATGCCCTCATCTCGCCACCTCCGCTCTACTTACACCCCTCCCCGGGGACGGTTTCACCCTTGACAGCCGCCCTGGAAAGTGCTAGGTTAGAGTGTAAAAAACATGTAGGGGGGAGAGGAAAGTGCAGACCACCATTTACTATAGCGAAGAGGATCAATACCTCATGGACCTGGTGGACCAGGTGGCCCGCCGGGAGCGGAAGTCCCGCTCCGCCGTGATCTTATCCATCGTGGAAGAACACTTCGAACGGGATAAGCGGCTGGGGGAGATCCTGGTGGACATGGGGCTCGTCGACCCCCGCCAGGTGGAACGGGTGTTGGAGCGGCAGCGGTCCCTTCCAGAGCCCAAGCCCATCGGAGAGATCCTGGTGGAGGAAGGGCTGGTGCCGGCTGAGGCGGTGGAACGGGCATTGGCGGTTCAATCCCGGTTTCGCCTGAGTTAAGCCTGCTTGAGTCGGCAAAAGGCGGGGGCCAGCCTAAGTGGTCCCCGCCTTTTGCCTTGGATTACAGCCAGGAAACCTCCCCCGGCACCCGCGGGAACAGACGAGTCTCCCGGACGTGGGGAAGCCCTGCCAGGAACTGCACCCAACGTTCGATCCCGATCCCGAACCCCGCCGAGGGGGGGAGCCCCTCCTCGGCCAACGAGAGAAGGGGCCGGTAGTCATCCGGGGAGAGCCCCTGGGCCCGCAGCCTGGCCAGGATCCGAGTTGGTTCGTGCTCCCGTTCGCCCCCGGACAGGGCTTCACCGTACCCCTCCGGGTAGACGAGGTCCATGTCAAGCAGGACCCCCGGGCGCTGTGGGTCCTCCCGGTCGTAGAATTCCCGTACCTCAATAGGGAAGTCTATCACCCATACCGGGGTGTCCGCCTCCCGGGATAGGGCATCCTCGAACCCCTCCCCGTAGCGCGCCTGGGCCTCCCGGTAGGTGATGCGGGGAAACGGTGGCCGGAAGGAAGGCAGCCTCCGGCCCAACCGGGAGAGCTCCCGGGAGCAGCGGCTCCGGACCCGCTCCGTGACGTAGGTGAACAGGCGCTCTCCCAGGCCCATCACCTCCTCCCGACTGGCCCCCCTCACCTCCAAATCCAGCTGCACGAACTCAAACAGGTGACGCCCAGTGCGACCCCACTCCGACGGCTCCAGCCTGATGTTGGGGGAGAAGGAGAAGATCCGCTCACAGGCCCGCACCGCGGCCTGCTTGTGGAAGATCATGCTCCTGGTGAGGTGCCACTTGCCGCCGTAGGCATCGATCACCGCCCGGTCGGTGTTATGACGTAGGGGATCGGTCACCGGGGCGGTGATCACCGGAAGCAATTCCACGAACCCCTCGCGGGCCAGGAACTCCCGGGCCGCGCCCAATACCTCGCTGGTGATCCTCAAGACCATCGCCTTACGGTCGCTCATCATTACCCCCTTGGGAAACAGGCATACCATGCCCTTTCTAGGGCACACGCTCCGTTACGGGAATATCGGAAGGTGCTTTTGACTACGCCCCGGACGGGGCGTTGGTATTGGCGGGGCCCAAGGGGAGGGTAAGATTGGCTTTCCGAAGCACACTCCTCACGGTACATCACCCCCGCCTGGTATTTTCAAACGCAGCCTAACGCCTCTCGGCCTACTTGTCAAGGCCAGCTGGTTAGCTCAGAAGCCATCCGCTATCCTTGGGCCATGCGGGTAGGGATCTTGACCTCTGGCGGGGATGCCCCGGGGATGAACGCGGCGGTGCGGGCCGCGGTGCGCCGGGGTTGGGAGTTGGGGCTTTCCCCGCTTGGCATCCGGCGGGGCTATGCCGGGCTCATCGAGGGGGATCTTTCCCCCCTTACCCCCAGGGACGTGGGGGGGATCATCGAGTACGGCGGCACCTTCCTGCGCACCGCCCGCTGTCCGGCCTTCCTCACCCCCGCGGGCCAAAAGCGGGCGCTGGACACCATCCAGCGGGAAGGCCTAGAGGCGCTGATCGTGATCGGCGGGGAGGGATCCCTGGCCGGGGCCCGCTGGCTCGCCGGTGCCGGGGTGCCGGTGGTGGGGCTCCCCGCCTCCATCGACAACGACATCCAAGGGACCGACATGGCCATAGGGGTGGACACCGCCCTCAACACGGTGGTGTGGGCGCTGAACCGGATCCGGGACACGGCCTTGGCCCATGAGCGGGTGTTCCTGGTGGAGGTCATGGGGCGGAAATCCGGGTATATCGCCGTGATGGGGGGGCTGGCCGGGGGAGCGGAGATCGTGCTGGTGCCCGAGGTCAAGGTATCTCTGGAGCAGGTGATTGAACAGATCGAGGTCGGCTATCGAAAAGGCAAACACCATTCCATCGTGGTGGTGGCGGAAGGGGTCACGGAGACGCCTGGGCCCACCACCAGGCTGGGGGAGGCCATCAGCGCCCACACCGGCCTGGACGTGCGGGTTACGGTGCTGGGGCACCTGCAGCGAGGCGGGTCGCCCACCGCCTTCGACCGGATCCTTGGCTCCCGCCTGGGGGCCAGGGCGGTGGAGGATGTGGCGGCCGGGCGCTTCG
>DQVA01000259.1 GCA_015661965.1 Candidatus Bipolaricaulota bacterium | reverse complement strand
AAGGTGGGGGAGCTCCTCACTGACGGGTCTAAAGCGGCCAGCGAGCGGTTGGGCAAGGGTGGGGAGTTCGCCATCCACATCAAGGGTATGGAGCTCCCCGCCTACGACATCCGCGGGGCCAAGGGGGTGGCGCTGGCGTTCGCCGTGTCCTTCCGCGGCGGGGACCACCTCACCGCCGGCAACTACGGCACCGAGTTCGGCGGCTCCTGGTGGAGGTTCGAGGCGGTGGACCGCCACTCCATCGTGAACAAGGGGTTCGAGGTCAAGTTCCACGAGGACCTGATGGCCCTCTACGACGTACTTGGGATCTGCAAGTTCTCCCGGCACATGTTCTTCCTGGAGGGCCTGCCGGAGCTGGTTCGGGCCCAGACCGGTCTTGAGCTTTCGGCCGGGGAGCTCCTCACGGTGGGGGAGCGGGTGTACAACCTGGCGCGGGCGTTCAACGTGCGGGAGGGTTTTTCCCGGAAGCAGGATCATCTGCCCAAGCGGGTGATGGAGGAGCCGATCCCGGAGGGCCCGTCCGCCGGGGACCGGGTCTCCTACGAGGAGCTCCAGGCCATGCTGGACGACTACTACGAGGCCCGCGGCTGGAACCGCGCCGGGGTGCCTCTCAAGGCTAAGTTGGTCTCCCTGGACCTCGAAGAAATCGCCGAAGAGACGGGAGCTGGGAGAGCGTGATGAATGTTTTAGTCGCGTTCGTTGGGAAAATGAGGCCATGGGGAGACGACGAAACGGGGTAAAACGATCTTGTTGTGTTTGATTTTTTCGTGGCCTCTTGCTCCTTTTTGGTGACAAAGACGAGGTTGCATACGCCCAAGTTACAGTTGAAACCTGGTTTCATACTCCGCCGGGGATAGATAACCCAGCCCCGAGTGGCGCCGCCGGTTGGGCCACCTTCGACGACCGAAAACACCCCGCCGGGCCTCCGTCCGGTCCGCGAGCCTCCCCCGCCCCAAAAGCTCACACTCCAGGGCGGCGAAGAAGGCCTCGCACTTCGCATCGTCGTAACAGTCGCCCACCGTCCCCATCGATAGCACCATCCCGACCTCCGGGCACCTGGCGGGGGATCGTCGTGTTGCCGGAGGCACGCAGCGGGCTGAGGCTTCCCTGGAGGAGGCCGTCCGCAGAAAGATAGAGTCCCAGCCTCGTCCTGCCGATCGAGCTTACCGGTTCTCGAACACCGTCTCGGTGTAGATCTCCATGTAGCTGATCTGGTCAGCCCTGAGGGAGGTAGGGATGGAGAAGTCCTGCTCCCCGCCCGGCGGCAGGTCCGACACGTAGTCCGAGCCCTCGCGGATGAACAGGCCGGTGGGGCCGTAGAACCGGACCGCAATCCGGCCGTGGGCGATGCCCCGGTCGCTGACGTTCTTCACCCGTCCCTGCACCTCGCTGCCGTAATAAGTGTCCACTAGCTCCCAGTGCAGTACGTCCAGGGGGAAGGAAATGCCCACCTCCACTTCCCCCACCGTCTGGGCCGACAGACCCTGCCCATCGGTCACGGTGAGGGTCACGGTGTAAGTGCCCTCCACGGTGTAGATGTGTTCCACCTTTTCCCCTTCGGCCGTTTCCCCGTCCCCGAAGTCCCAGCGCCAGAAGGATATGTCCCCGTCGGGGTCCGAGGAGAGGGAGGCGTCGAACTCCACCCGCAGCGGCGCCTCGCCCTGGGCGGGATGGAAGCTGAAGGCGGCGATGGGAGGCTCTCCCCCAGGACCGAAACAACCGGACAGCCCCAACAGGGTCAACACCGCCAGTAGCATACCAATTCGTTTGCCCATCCACATTCCCCCTTTCCCTGTGATGGTACCCCATTTTCACCGGTAAGGGGCGGAGGGCCGGGGTGCGGTGGGCGAGCTCGCCCACCAGCCCCGCTTTTGATCCCATCCTCTTTGTCGGCCAGTAACGCGGCCGGCTCCTCCAGCTGGGGGCTGTGGGGAAACGTGCGGCGTCGCAGGGTTTGCCGGTTCGGGCATAGCCAGCTTACATCCGGTATATTAGGGCCAGGAGGTGATCCGGATGAGGAAGGGCGTGCGGGGACTGGCTATTGTTGGCATCCTTTTCTCTTCGTTTCTGCTTTCAGGATGCTTCTTCAGCGTGTTGCAGACGGCCCGGACTCTGCATCGAGGGGAGGTTGGGCTGACCTTGGGCGTTGGACTTCTCAATTTCGAGGTTCTGCCCCTGGAGAACGGGGAGGGCAACCTGATCCTCACCCCCCAGGCCCGGCTGGCGGCCGGGATCGCAGACGGGGTCGAGCTGGGCCTTCATACTGGGATCATGGTCTCCCCTACTGCCGAGCAGCCGGGATTCCTGGGGGTGGTTGGCGATCTCAAACTCGCGCTTGTGCACGACCCAGACTCGCTGTCGCTGGCTCTGGGGTTCGGGGGAGGCTGGAGTCTGCCCATGGCCGGCTGGGGGGTACAAGGAGGTATCTACCTCGACAGCAACCTGCAGATATTGCCGCTTTATTTCGCATATCGCCCCATCCTCCCTCTCAGCGCAGAGGAGTTCACGATCTGGCACCAGCTCGCCATGGGGCTCCACCTGCGCCTGTCGGACACGGCCCGGTTGCTCTTGGAGGTCGATAGCTTCAACGGCCTCTGGGGCATCGCTCTGGGGCTGGAGTTGGGGTTGTAAACCAGACGGACCACCCCCGGGGGAGCACCAGGGAGAGGGCAAAGCACCCCTGCGAGTATGGCCGCTCGGAAACTGGGACTTTTGACCCCCGACCTGGCAATCCCTTAAAACGTCGCTTTCCGATATAAAAGCCGGGCGAAGTGGGTGAGCTGTCCGGTTTGGGGAACCAGGTATAATGTTCAACCAGGTTCTGTGAACCGGGTTGAAGAATTGTAGAGGTTTTGGGGTTGGGAGCCGCCGCTTCGGCCCCAGGGTCTGTTACCCTCCCAGGTGCAGCCCCTGAAAGGAGGCGGCATAAGGATCATAGGAAAAGGGGGTTATCCCGAACGGGTTCCTCACGGATTCGGGTTCAAGATGAGCAGCTTGAGGGAAAGGCTGGACACGATTCTGCGTCAGGGCGCGCGTGAAGCCCAGGTGGAGCTCTATCACTGGGAGCTATCCCGGGCCGGCCCACGGGCCCGGCTGCTCGTTTACATCGATACCCCCACCGGTGTGACCTTGAAGGACTGCGAGCGGACCAGTCGGGCAATCGAGGCCCTGCTCGAGGCTCAAGATCCCCTCCCCAGCCCCTATGTACTGGAGGTATCTTCCCCCGGGATAGAGCGCAGGCTGTGGGAACGATGGCACTTCGAACGGGCGGTGGGCAGCAAGGTAAAACTGCTCCTCAAGGGGTCCCGGGGAAAGAAAAACGTACTGGTGGGGAAACTGGCCGGGGTGACCCAGGACAAGGTGCTGGTGGAACAACAGGGGGACCGGTTAGAGGTGGACTTCTCCGAGATCACTCGGGCTCAGGTGGTTTACGAACCGGGGACGGAGGGTAAATGAACATCGACTTCCTGGAAGCGCTGGAGGAGATGGCCCGGGAGCGGGGGATCGACCGCGAGGCGGCTTACGAGGCCATGGAAAAGGGGATAGCCGCCGGTTGGCAGGCCGAATTCGGCGGGGACGAGCCCCCCGAGGTCCACATCGATCGCCGTTCCGGGGATATCTACGTAAACGGAAAGCCCTTTAACCTGTCCAGCCTGGGGCGGATCGCCACCCGCAAGGCGGAGAACGTGTTCCGCCAGGAGATCCTGCGGCGCCGCCGGGAAGCTCTGTATGACATGTACTCCGCCCGTATTGGGGAGATCATCAACGGCTCGGTGCACCGATTCGAGGGCCGCAACGTATGGATCAACCTAGGGGAGGTGGAGGCGTTGCTCCCCGAGGAGGAGCGCATCCCCGGGGAACGTTATATCGCCGGCCGCCGCCTGCGGGCTTATCTCTACCAGGTGGAGAAGACCCAGGGTGATCCCCGCATCTACGTGTCCAGGGCTCACCCCCAGTTCGTGGCCAAGCTCCTGGAGCTGGAGGTCCCGGAGATCGAGCAAGGGCTGTTGGAGATCGTGAAGGTGGCGCGGGTCCCCGGGGTGCGCACCAAGGTGCTGCTCCGGGCCCTGGACCCGAGGATAGATCCGGTGGGCACCTGCGTGGGGGCAGGGGGGGTGCGCATCCGGGCGGTGAGCCGCGAGTTGGCCGGCGAAAAGGTGGACATCATCCGCTGGAGCGAGGATGTCCGGGACGTGATCAAGGGAAGCCTCGCCCCGGCCAGTGTGCTCGAGGTCGAGCTAGACCAGCAGGAGAAGAAAGCCATCGTCACCGTGCCGGCAAGCGAGATGTCGTTGGCCATCGGCCGCGACGGCCACAACGCGGAGCTCGCGGCTAAGATCACCGGCTATGACATCGAAATCCGGGCCCCAGCCGGAGAAGATTCCTCCTAAAGCCCGGAGCTTCCGCTCCCGCATCTTGGACGGGATCGTCTTCCTTTCCCGCCGTCAGGCGGTTGTGGTGGTGGCCGTCACAGCGGTGCTGGTGGGATTGAGCCTCTATTACGTGCGGGATATCCCCATCCGCAGTTCTTACCTGGACCTCCTCCCCCGCCGGGATCCCCTGATCGAAAAGTACCGGGCCAAAGAAGAGGAACTCACCGCGACCGATTACGCTGCCATACTGCTTTCCCTCACCGCCCCCCCGGAGGACGCCGAAGCGGGCAAAGCCCGCCTGCGGGCGGCTGCCGATCGGTTGATCACTGCGCTGCTGCGTTCCCCCGAGATCACCCGCGCCTCCTACCGAATCGGCGAGGAGATCACCTATCCCGAGGAACTGCTGTTGTTCCAAAAGCTCACCCCGGAGGACCTGACTGCGCTGCAGGAAAGCGCTGAGGAAACCTTGGCCCTCTTGTCCCGGCTTTCCCTGCCGGAGATCCAGCGCCTGCCCAGATTGAGCGAGCTCGATCCCGCCCAGCTCCAAGGGGCCACCACCGACCAGCTTCTGTCCCGGGTGGATGAGCTCCTGACGCTAGGGGAAGTGGGCTTGCAGGTGCTCGGGGTGCTGCCCCAACTGCAAGGCCCCTTGCACCGAGCGGCGGAGGTTATCCGTCGGGTGGAGTGGGCCCCCGTCCGCGGCGTCTCCCCCGGCGGCACCGAGCTCTTTTCCCAAGATGGCACAAAGTTGGTGTTGCAGGTATGGCCAGCCCAACCGGCTTACACCGGCCTCACCTACTGCCAGAAGATCCACCGCCTTCTCAGTGAGGCCGTCTCCCAGGCTGGGCTTTCTGAACTGGACGTGGCAGCGGCGATCACCGGACCGTACACCATGGTCACCGAGACAAACGCGGTAATCCGCGACGATATGCACTTCACCACCTGGATCTCCTCCGCCGGCGTGCTGGTCCTTCTCTCCCTCACCTTCGCCAGCCTTTTCCTCACTTTAGTGGCCCTGTTCCCGCTTCTGGTATCGGCGCTGTTCACCATCGCCTGGGCGAAGCTGGCGGTAGGGGGGTTCAACCTAGTCACCACCTTCCTCCCGGCCCTGGTGCTGGGGCTGGGGATAGACTTTTCCATCCACCTCTTGGCCCGGTATGTGGAGGAGCGGCAGGCTGGCCGGTCGGTGGGGGGGGCCCTGGCGGTGGCCATCCGCCGTAAGGGGGAAGCTTCCCTAGCCGCGGCCCTCACCACCGCTGCCGTGTTCCTGGCCCTGCTCGTGTCCCGCTCCCGGGCCCTGGAGGAGATGGGGGTAATCATGACCGTGGGGATCGTGGTGGCCTTCCTGGCCGCCATGTTGCTCACCCCGAGCTTGATCGTACTGGGATACGTGGCCTTCCGGCGGCGGTTCCGGGAATGGATGCCGTTGCGGAGGGAATCGCTGGCCCGGGGGTATCGGAACCTGCTGCCACAACGCCGGGCGGTGGTGGCCATCACCATCGGCCTCACCTTGGCCCTGTCCTACCAGGTAAGCCAGATGGAGTTTCGGTTCGCCAGCAAGCAGCTGGCTCCCCGCACCCGTGCCGCAGAGGTGGCCCAGGAGATCCTCCGCGAGCTTCCCGGAGAAGTGGCCTTCGGCGACCAGTTCGTGTTCTTCGTGAAAGACCCCGCCCAGCTGGGGGCGTTGGAGGAGGCGCTGGCGGAAAACCCGTTGGTTACCGGAACCGACTCCTTGCGCCACCTTTTGCCGCAGGAGCTCCTGCGGGGAAAGGCTTCCCTCCAGGACCTCCCCATCGGGGATATGGTCGCCGCCCTGGAAGGACTGGAAGCGGCCCTTTCCCGCTGGGACGAGCTTAGGAGGGACCTGGCCCAGCTGGCCCCCATCCTGTCCTCTTTGGAGTTCGTCTCCCTCCTGGCCGGGGATGCGGAAACGGCAGCCCGCATCAGCCGATTCCTGCCTCGGCTGGCGGGCCTGCATCAGGAAATGGGAACCATCGCTGCCCAGACCCTCCTAGGGCTGGCCGGGCGGCTGGTGTCCGATGCCCAGGTGATCCAGGGGTTCCTGGAGCGGCTGGCCGGGCTGCCCGGCGAGCCGGGACCCCTGCAGGCACTGGTGGAGGTGCTCCCGGAACAGTT
>DQVA01000095.1 GCA_015661965.1 Candidatus Bipolaricaulota bacterium | reverse complement strand
TTCTGGGGTAGGTGCCGTTTTTGCGTCCCCCGTTTTCCTGGATGAACGCCTCCCGCTCTAAAAACAGCAGCGCCTGAAGTTCCTCAGCCACCATTCCCCGCACCGTGTCCCTCAAGGGCAATCTCAGTTCGTCCTGGTTTACCATCGGGGCACCTCCTTTCCGCCCTAAGGTAGCCCCGTGTTGCCACAGACTGTGACACAGAATTTGTTACGCTACTGATGCCTTTGTGGTGATGCCGAATCACGTCCATGGGGTGATTTTCATCGTGGATGTAGGGGCGACGCATGCGTCGCCCCTACCGGGGAACCAACCGCCTAGACGGGATCGAAAGGGGGCGGGCCTTTCTCCGAGGACGCTTGCCATATGAGGGCTACGGCCCAGGCGGCGATCCCCTCCCTCCGGCCCAGGGGACCTAGCCCCTCACAGGTGGTGGCCTTAACCGAGACCGCCCCCACCGGGAGCCCCAGGGTGGTGGCGATCCTGCCCCGCATCTCCCCGATGTAGGGGGCGAGCCTAGGGGCCTCGGCGATCACCACCGAATCGAGCTGCAGCGCGAGATAGCCCGCTTGTGCCAGGAGCTCCCGCACCCGCGAGAGGAGCTCCAAGGAGGAGATGTCCTTGTAGGCGGCATCCCCGGGCGGGAAGTGGTGGCCGATGTCCCCCAGGGCCGCCGCCCCCAAGAGTGCGTCACAGATGGCATGCAGGAGAACATCCGCGTCCGAATGACCCTCCAGGCCCAGCTCGAACGGGACCTCCACCCCGCCCAGGATCAGCTTCCTCCCTGAAACCAGCCGATGAAAGTCGATGCCTATCCCTATCCGGATCCCAGCTGCGTTCATGCCCCCTCACCCTCCACCAGCTCCTCCACGACTTCCCGGGCCAGGGAGGGGGAAAAGCCCCGCCGCAGGAGGAACCCGTAGGCTCGCCGCTTTCGCTTCTCCGCCGGCAGGCCCTGCCACAAGGGAAGGCGCCTCGAGAGCGCCCGCTCTGCCAGCTCCCGCTCGGAAAGCTCCGGCAACGCCCCGGCCGCGGCCCGGGCCGCCAGCTCCTCGGGAAGCCCCTTCGCCCTCAGCTCCTGGGCGAGGAGTCGTCGGGAGCGGGGGCGGGAAAGCAGCCGATCCTCGGCGTAAAGCCGGGCAAACAGCTTGTCATCTACCAGCCCGGCTTCCCGGGCTTTGGCAAGCACCCTCTCCACTACCTCAAGGGGGCAACCCTTGGCGGCGAGGCGCCCCCGCAGCTCGGCCTCGCTGCGGGGGCGAAAGGAGAGGAGCCGGGTGAGATAGCCCCAGGCCCAGTCCTCATCCCTCGCTTTTTTCATCCCCGCGGGGCCTGGGGGTGGAAAGCCCGGCCTTCTCCCGGATCTCCCCCTCGATCTTGGTGGCCAGATCCGGGTTCTCCTCCAGGAACTGGGCCGCCTGGGCGATCCCCTGCCCCAGCCGCACGTCCCCGTAGGAGTACCAAGCGCCGGAACGCTTCACCACGCCCAACGATTCTCCGGTGTGGATGATGTCCCGGGCGCGGGCGATGCCTCTGCCGTATATCACGTCGAACACCGCCTCCCGGAACGGGGGAGCCACTTTGTTCTTCACCACCCGCACGTGGGCCCGGGTTCCCACCCGCTCCGCGCCCTCTTCGATCTTCCCCTCTGACCAGATCTGCATCCGCACCGAGGCATAGAACTTGAGGGCCCGGCCGCCGGTGGTGGTGGTGCCCCCACCCCAGGGGCCGGATTGGATGGTGGATCGGATTTGGTTGACGAAGATGGCCACCGTCTTGGACTGGGCGATGGCCGCGGCCAGCTTGCGCATGGCCTGGGACATGAGCCGAGCCTGTAGGCCCACCTGGGTGTCCCCCATCTGCCCCTGCAGCTCCGCCTCCGGTACCAGCGCCGCCACCGAGTCGATCACGATCACGTCCACCGCCCCCGAGCGCACCAGCTGCTCAGTGATCTCCAGAGCCTGCTCCCCGGAGCTGGGCTGGGAGAGAAGCAGGTGGTCCAGGTCCACCCCGATGGCGCGGGTGTACTTGGGGTCCAGGGCGTGCTCGGCGTCCACGAACGCCGCTGTACCCCCCAATTTCTGGGCCTCGGCCAGGATGTGCAGGGCGAGGGTGGTCTTCCCCGACGCCTCCGGGCCGAAGATCTCCACCATCCTGCCCCGGGGCACTCCCCCCACCCCCAGGGCGATGTCCAGCGATAGGGAGCCGGTGGGGATGACGTCGATACCGGTGGCCACTGCCTGCTCGCCCAGCCACATCACCGCCCCCTCACCATAGGCCTTCTTTATCTGCTTGAGCACGCTCTCAAGCACTTCCCGCTTCTTCGTAAGGTCATCACGATTGGTCATACTTCCCCCCTCCTCACAGGCATGGTAAGGTCAGCCTCCGGGTGGGACAACCCTCAGCGGAGCCAGTGTAACACGAGTTCCGCCACCCCCTGGTCGATATCCTGTGGCACCGGATACACCCCGGGGGATAGGCGCCCCCCTTCCCGGACCAGATACTCCGCCGATAGGGCCTGCAGGGCGAAGGAGATGTCCATGATCTCCACCGGGTGGCCGTCCCCCAGGGCCAGGTTCACCAGCTCCCCCTCCCCTAGGAGGTACACGGTCCTGCCGTCCGGGAACCGGAAGCCCGTGACCCCGGCCCGGGCCGGGAAGGCCTCCCGAGCCAAGCGCTCCAGCGCCGCCCGGTCGATCTCGTAGCCGAAGTGGCCAGCGTTTGCCAAGATCTGCCCGTGTTTGGCATGGCGCAGCGCGGCCTCGTCGATCACCCCGGGCTGGCCGGTGGCGGTGACCACGAAATCGGCCTGCTCCATGCCCTCGGCGAGCTCCACCAGGGTGTAGCCCTCCATGGCCGCCTCCACTGCCTTCACCGGGTCGATCTCCGCTACCAGCACCCGCGCCCCCAAGCCCTGGGCCCGCAACGCCAACCCTTTTCCACACCAGCCGTACCCCACGATCAACACCGTCTTCCCGGCCACCAACAGGTTGGTAGCCCGCATGATGGCATCCCAGCTCGATTGTCCCGTGCCGTACCGGTTATCGAAGAGGTGCTTCATCTTGGCATCGTTCACCGCGATGGCCGGGACCGGGAGTTTCCCCGCTTGGTGCAGGGCCTGCAGCCGTTCCACCCCGGTGGTGGTCTCCTCGCAGATCCCCAGAAGCCCCTCCCAATCGCCCCGCTCGGAGAGGCGCCAGGCCACGTCCCCCCCGTCCTCCACAATCAGGGTGGGAGGGAAAGCGAGGAGCAGGTCAATGTTGCGGAGCCGCTCCTCCTCCGACTCACCATGGCGGGCGGCCACGGTGATCTCCTCCACCTCGGCCAAGGCCTGGACGATGGGGTCTTGGGTGGAAAGGGGGTTACTGCCCACCACGAACAGCTCCGCCCCCCCGGCGTGCAGGGTGAGGATGAGGTTCGCCGTCTTGGCTTCGAGATGCAGGGCCACCCCGATGCGCTGGCCGGAGAGCGGTTTTTCCCGTGCGAACCGGCGCCGGATCTCGGCGTGAAGCGGCATGTGTGCCCCTGCCCATTTGATCCTCTCCCAACCTAGCCTGGCTTGCTCCTTCATCCTCACTCCCCTTTCATGCCCCGGGCCTGGGGTTCCGGTCCGCCCCGGTTTGGACGGCCTGGGGGAGTATATCAGGGAAGGGCACCCTGCCCGCCTGCTCCCCCGGAGGCTTTTTGCTCATCCCCCGGCCGGGTTGTGGTATGGTAGGGAGGAGATGAGGGGGTTGCGATCGCAGCCGTGCTGCTGGGGCTCGGGTTTGTCGCCGAGGGCGGGGCCTGGACAGTCGGGGTCTCGCTAGGGGGCACTCACCTGGCCGGGATATTCCTGGAGTGCCGGCGGGGCGTTCCTGGTGCGAGAGGGCGACAGTTGGGGGTGGCTCACCTCTTTGCACGTCGCCGCCGGGATCGAATGGGCGCTGGAAGGGGATAGGGCATGGGAGCTGGGCATGATGTTGCACTACTTCTTGTACGGTTTCTGGCATGGCGAGGCCCGGTTCAATTCCCGCACCTTGGCCCTCCCGGCGTTCGCGTTCAAATGGGCTCCTTGACGCCCAAGGCCGCGCAGCTAACATCCCAGCGGCGGGGCGTAGCGCAGCTCGGCAGCGCGCCTGCTTTGGGAGCAGGAGGTCCCCGGTTCAAATCCGGGCGCCCCGACCA
>DQVA01000094.1 GCA_015661965.1 Candidatus Bipolaricaulota bacterium | reverse complement strand
GGTGAAGGAATTCCGGGTAGAGGAAGAGCTGGTAATGATCAAGAACCCCAACTACTGGCTCCCCATGGATCCTGAAACCCCGGATGAGGTGAGGTTCATCGGGGTGGTAGAGCCGGCCACAATCCGCACCATGGTCGCCCGCAGGGAGCTGGAGATCACCGACCAGTGGCAGCCCCAAGAAGCCTGGGAGGCCCTGGATGCCATGGAGGGAGTGGACATCACTTCCTTCTTCCCCGGCACCTCCTTCTACCTCATGATGCACACCAGGAAGCCCCCCACCGACTGCGTGCACTTTCGGAGGGCCATGGCCTGGGCTACGGACTACCGGACCGTGGTGGAACACATCTTCCCCGGTTGTGTCCAATCGCGGGGGCCGGTAGCCCAGTCCCTGCCCGGCGCCGATCCCACCGTGTTCCAGTTCTCCCGGGATCTTGACAAGGCCAGGGAGGAACTCCAAAAGTCCAAGTACTACGACCAGCTCGATCAGCTCGAGGTGGAGTTCCACTGGATCGCCGAGGTCCCTGACGAGGAGAAGGTGGCTCTTCTGTTCATGGCCAACATGGCCGAGATCGGGATCAACGTAAAAGTGGTCAAGGTCCCATGGATGTCAGTGGTGGAAGAGATGGCCCGGCTTGAGACCAGCCCCAACATCGTGTCCATCTTTGTGGCCCCACACTACCCCGAGGCGGGCTCCCTCCTGGAGTCGCGCTATCACTCCTCTTCCGCCCCCACCTGGGAGCAGAACGAGTGGCTCTTGGATGAGAAGTTCGACTCCATGTTGGAGGAGGCCTTGGCCACCGTGGACCGCAAGGAGCGCTTCGAAAGGTACGCCGAGATCCAGCACTACATCGTGGACCTGTGCCCCTCCATCTTCCTGTTCGACCAGGTGGAGAAGCACGCCTATCAGGCGGCCTATGTAGACTGGCCGGCTGCCCGGGGCGAGGTGATCCCAGTAATGGGCTACAACATGGCCGCTCGGTTCATCAAGGTCTACCCGGAGAAGCGGGCCGAGCTGCTGGGGGAGTAACTGGGTAGAGGGGGGTGGGGTGCCCCGCCCCCCTTTGTGATCGAAGACGAGGTTGGGGTTGATATGGGCATCCTGAAGTTAGTCGGCAAAAGGCTGGTGCTCTCAGTGTTCGTGCTGTTCGGGCTTTCGATTTTGATCTTCCTCATCTCCCGGGTGCTCCCAGGCGATCCAGTGCGGATGGCCCTCGGCCCTCGGGCGCCGGAGTGGGCGGTTCAGAACATGCGCGAGCAGATGCACCTCGACAAGCCCCTCTACGCGCAGTACTACTACTGGCTCTCCGGCGCGCTGCGGGGCGATTTGGGGCAATCCCTGTTTACCCGGCGTGCAGTCGTCGATGACATAAAGGAATTCCTGCCTGCCACCATGGAGCTTGTCCTATTTGCGGGCGTCATCATGGCGGTGTTCGGTATCCTGCTTGGGGCCGTGGCCGGCCGCTACAGCAACACCTGGGTCGACAACAGCGTGAGGATCTTCTCCTATGTGGGCGTGGTAACGCCCTCGTTCGTGTTCGCCATCCTGTTCCTGTTGCTGTTTGGATACGTTCTGAGGTGGTTCCCCACGGCTGGGAGGCTGTCCCCGGGGATCACACGCCCCCAAGTGATCACGGGCATGGTCACCTTGGATGCCCTCGTTACCGGGAACTTCGCCGCCCTGGGGGATGCCCTCTGGCACATGGTGCTGCCGGCGGTGTCCCTGGCCCTGGGGGGCATGGCACAAGAGGCACGCATCACGAGATCCACCATCTCCGACAACCTGCGCAAGGACTACATTGCAGCGGCCAAGGGCTTCGGGATTCCCGAACGGTTCGTGACCTTAAAATACCTGCTGAAACCGTCCCTCATCCCAACGGTATCCATTCTGGGATTGGACTTTGCCTCCCTGTTGGGGAACGCCTTTTTAGTCGAACTGATCTTCAACTGGCCCGGGTTTTCCCGCTACGGGATCAACGCCATGCTCAGAAAAGACCTCAACGCCGTGTCGGCGGTGGTGATGGTGCTGGGCGTCGTGTTCGTGATCGTGAACATCCTGGTCGATCTTGTGGTTGCGGGTCTGGACCCGCGGATCCGTCTTGGGGCAGAAAGGGGCAAGTGATTATGGCGTTTTGGCGCAGACCTGGATTTCAAAGGCGGTGGGACACCTTCAAGCGGGGGTGGTACAAGTTCTCCAAGAATCCGGTGTCGGTGGTGGGACTGTTCTTTGTGGTCGCCGTCTCGTTTCTGGCCGTATTCGCCCCCTTTGTGGCTCCTTATCCGGAGCACGCCGGAAGGTTTGTGAACTTCAGTGAAGCGAGCCAACCTCCTAGCTTGCAGCATCCCTTCGGGACGGATGTGTTCGGGAGGGACATCCTATCAAGAGTCTTCTTCGGGTTCCGCTATTCCCTGATGATGGGGGTGGTAGTGCTGGTGTTGGTGGTGCCGCCCGGAGTGGTGCTGGGGCTTGTGGCCGGTTACTGGCGGGGCACATGGATCGATATGGTGATCATGCGCGTCACGGACGTTTTCCTCGCGGTCCCTCCCTTGATCCTGGCGCTGGCCGTGTGCTCTGTGCTTACACCCAGCGTGTTCAACGCCATGATGGCCGTGTCCTTAATGTGGTGGCCTTGGTACGCGCGACTCGTCTATGGCCTGGCCTCCTCGCTCAGAAACGAGTTCTTCGTGCAAGCCGCCGAGGTGGCCGGGGCAAGCAGGCCCCACATCCTGTTCCGGGAGATCTTGCCCAACTGCGTGTCCAGCATCTTCACCAAGATGAGCCTGGACATGGGGTGGGTGATCCTGATCGGTTCGGCCCTGAGCTTCGTGGGCCTAGGTGCCCAGCCCCCCACCCCGGACCTGGGGACCATGGTGGCCGATGGGGCCAAATACCTCCCTGACCAGTGGTGGATCGCGATTTTTCCCGCTCTCGCCATCATGATCACTGTTTTGGGGTTCAACCTGATCGGGGACGGCTTCCGTGACCTGTTCGCCTTAGAGGAGGTCTAGGATGACCGGGGCTCTCCTTCACGTCCAAGGGCTAAAGGTAGAGTTCAAGGTCTACGAGGGCGTGCTCAAAGTGCTGAACGGGGTCCAGATGGTCGTGCATGAAGGAGAGCGGATGGGGCTTGTGGGGGAGGCCGGCTGCGGCAAGACCACCACCATGAAGTGTGTGCTCCGGATCCTCCCCTCCCCTCCAGGCAAGATCACCGCGGGGCAGATCCTGTTCCACGGGCGCGATGTCCTCAAGATGACCTTCCACCAGGTACAGCGGGTGAGGGGGCGGGGGATTGCCATGATCTTCCAGGACCCTACCGCTGCCTTGAACCCGGTGTTCACCATCGGGGATCAACTCATGTCCGTAATCAAGTACGGCTCCCGAGATTCCCTCGGCGCCAGGGAGGTGCGTTCCCGGGCGGTGGCGGTACTGCATGAGGTTCAGCTTCCCGACCCCGAGCGGATCCTCACCAACTACCCCATTCAGCTTTCGGGAGGGATGCGGCAACGGGTATGTATCGCTATGGCCCTGTCCACGGAACCGGAGCTCCTGATCGCCGACGAGCCTACCACCTCCCTTGACGTCACGATTCAGGATCAAATCCTGCGGCTCCTCAACGCCCTGGTTGAGCGGCGGAGCACATCCGTGATCTTCATAACCCACAGTTTGGGGGTGGTACGGGAAATGGCTGACCGCGTGTACGTGATGTACGCGGGAAGCATCATCGAAAGCGCCGCCAAGGAGGAGCTGTTCTCAAACCCCCTGCACCCTTACACCCAGGGGCTGATGCGGGCGGTTCCCAAGCTGACCGGTGGCGGAATTGCCGAGGGGATCCCAGGGAGGATTCCGGATTACCTCAACCCTCCGGCGGGATGTCGTTTCCAACCTCGCTGTCCCCACGCGTGGGCCCGGTGTGTAAATGAGGTGCCCACCCTACATGAGGTAGGCCAGGGACACGAAGTGGCATGTTTCCGGTTCCAGGAGCAGTGAACATGACAAACGCGATCCTTGAAGCGGTGGAACTGAAGAAGTACTTCCTCACCTCCCGGGGCACGGTACGGGCCGTGGATGGCGTGTCCTTTTCCCTGGAGGAGACCGAGACCTTGGGGTTGGTCGGCGAGTCGGGTTCAGGGAAGAGCACCACTGCCTACACGGTGATTGGGATTTACGCGCCCACGGCCGGAAAGATCCTGTTCCGGGGAACCGAGATCTCGCGCCCGGTGGCAAAGCGCCCCAGGTCCCTGAAGAGGGCGATACAGATCGTGTTTCAGGATCCAGGTACCTCGCTCAACCCCCGGCGCACGATAGGGCAGATATTGGAACTCCCGCTGAAGGTCCACGGGGTGGGGACCAAGCGGGACAGGAAGGAGAGGGTGATTGAGCTGCTCAGGCTCGTGGAGCTCCCCCCCGAGTACGCGTACAAGTCGCCGCATATGCTGGGAGGGGGTGAGCGTCAAATGGTGGCCATCGCTCGGGCCCTGGCCACCGAGCCCCAGCTCGTGATCCTGGATGAGCCCACCTCCGCCCTGGATGTATCGATCCAAGCCAAGATCATCAACATGCTGCTCAAGTTTCAGCAGGAGATGGGCCTTTCCTACCTGTTCATCACCCACGACCTTTCCCTAATGCGGAACGTGGCCAGCCGGGTGGCGATCATGTACCTGGGGAAGATCTGTGAACTGGCCCCCACGGCGGAGTTCTTCCAGCGGCCACTCCACCCTTACACCAAGATGCTCCTGTCGTCGATCCCGGTGGTGTCTCCGGAAGAGGAGGCGTTGAAGCCGGAGAAGGTGGTCTCCCAAGGCGAGATCCCGAGCCCGGTGAACGTGCCTTCAGGGTGTCGCTTCCACACGCGATGTTTGGAGAAGGACGAGCGCTGCTCCAGGGTGGGCCCAGAGACAGTGGAGGTGGGGGAGGGACACCTGGTGTCCTGCCTGAAGTTCGCGCCCCAGTTGGCATCCGCCGCTGCGGCGCCCGGGAGTGGGGAGGTGGAGAAGTGAAAATCCTCTGGATCAATCCAATAGGTACGGATCTATTCGATGCCCCGATAGGGGAGTTCATCGGAAAGGCCAAGGCCCCGGAAACGGAAATCGACGTCGTGTCCCTTCGGCGTGGCCCCATGCACCTGGAGTACCACTATTACGAGGCCCTGGTATTGGCCGATACCCTGCATGAGGTGCGTCGAGCGGAGGTAGAGGGCTACGACGCTGCCGTCATCGGCTGTTTCTATGACCCGGGCCTGATGGAGGCACGAGAGACCACAGACAGGCTCGTCGTCACCGCCCCGGCGGAGTCGGCCATGCACATTGCAACCACGCTTGGCTACACCTTCTCGGTCATCGTAGGCCGCAAGAAATGGATCCCCAAGATGCACGAGAACGTAGTCAAGTACGGGTTCTCAACCCGCCTTGCGTCCTTCAAGTCCGTGGAGCTTGGGGTGTACGACTTTCAGCGGGACAAGCAGGAGACGGCCCGCAGGCTGCGGCAGGCGGCGAAAGAAGCGGTAGAGGTGGACCGGGCCGAGGTGATCGTCCTCGGCTGTACCATCGAGTTCGGGTTCTACCGGGAGCTCCAGCGGGAGCTCGGGGTGCCGGTGATCGACGCGGTGATCGCGCCCCTGAAGTACGCGGAGTTCCTGGTGGAGCTTCGGGATCGTTTCGGCTGGTCCCATAGCAAAGTATACGGGTACCAGTCGCCGCCGCCGGACGAAATTCGAGCCTGGAGGCTGGCGGAGCAGTACGGGGTCCAGAGACTGTGGGAATAGAAAGGGAGAACATGGCTCAATGGCTGCGGGTTGGATTTGACGTGGGGGGGACGTTCACCGATGGGGTGCTCATGCGGGGCCGGGAGGTGCTGGCCAAGGCCAAGGCCCTCACCACTGAGGATGTGACCGGGGGCATCGTCAATGCCTTGGATGAACTTCTCACCCAGTCCAGTATAAATCCACATGAAATCGATATGGTGTCCTTGGGCACCACCCATACCACCAATGCCATCATCGAGCGGCGCAACCTGAACAAGGTGGGGATCTTCCGGCTGGCGGCGCCGGCCACCACGGCCATCCCGCCCCTCACAGGCTGGCCGGAGGACTTAAAGCGCGCCATCGGTGGGCCGGAGCTGGTGCACGTCATCCGGGGGGGATCGGAGTACGATGGACGCAACATCGCCCCCTTGGACGAGGAGGCCATCGCGGAGGCGTGCCGTAACATGCGGGGGAAGGTGGACTCGGTGGCTATCACCGGGGTGTTCTCCCCCATCATTCCCAAACACGAGGAGCGGGCGGCGGAGATCGTGCGCGATATCCTCGGCGAGGAGGTACACATCACCCTTTCCCATCGCATTGCCACCATCTCGCTCCTTGAGCGGGAGAACTCCGCCATCCTGAACGCCTCGGTCATCACGGTGATGCGGCGGGCGGTGGAGTCCTTAAAGGAGGCGGTGAAGGAGAGGGGGATAAACGCCCCCCTCTTCATCGTCCAAAACGACGGGAGCGTCATGTCCGCCGACTACGCCGTCGATTACCCCATCTTCACCGTGGCCTCGGGGCCGGCAGCGAGCGTCCGGGGGGCCGTCTACCTCTCCGGGATCGAGGACGG
>DQVA01000139.1 GCA_015661965.1 Candidatus Bipolaricaulota bacterium | reverse complement strand
TGCGTGGGCGCTTACTCCCCCTCTGGCTTTGCACTCCTAGTTATCGGGATTCCGGGTTAGGGTAGCCCCTAGCGCGGGGCTTCACCGAAACCCGGACGCGGACCAAGGCCGTACGGCCTTGGTCTTTTTGTTTGCCCCCGGGTGGGGGCCGGAGAGGGAGGATCAATGGCCGCGGGCGCTGCGAGAGAAAGGCCCGGAAGCGAGACGATCAAGGAGGGCATCGAAAGGGCCCCACACAGGGCGCTCCTTCACGCCGTGGGGCTCACCAGGGCGGAGCTGCGGCGGCCGTTCGTGGCCGTGATAAGCGCCTTCAACGAGATCATCCCCGGCCACAGGCACCTCCGCGAGGTGATCCAAGCCGTCAAGGACGGGATCCGCATGGCCGGGGGCGTCCCCTTCGAGTGCCATTGCCCCTCCATCTGCGATGGGATCGCCATGAACCACCCCGGGATGCGGTACTCCCTCCCCTCCCGGGAGCTCATCGCCGACTGCGCCGAGGCTATGGTGCGGGCCCACGCCTTCGACGCCGTGGTCTTCGTGCCCAACTGCGACAAGGTGGTTCCCGGGATGCTTCTGGCGGCGGCCAGGTTGAACCTCCCCTCCGTCTTCGCCAGCGGGGGCCCCATGCTGGCCGGGGATTTCCGGGGCCTGAAGGTGGACTTGAGCGACGTGTTCAACGCCCTGGGCGCCCTGAGAAAGGGGGAGATGACCCCCGAAGAGCTGGAAGAGCTCGAGGGCGTCGCGTGTCCCGGGTGCGGCTCCTGCGCGGGGATGTTCACCGCCAACACCATGAACTGCCTCCTGGAGGCGCTGGGCCTGGCCCCTTCGGGGAACGGCACCGCCCCGGCGGTCTCGGCGGAGAGGCTGCGCCTGGCCAAGGAAGCCGGAACGGCGGTGATGCGGATCCTGAAGGACGGGGGGCCCCTGCCCCGGGAGATCCTCGCCCCCGAGGCGTTCGAGAACGCCTTCCGGGTGGATCTGGCGTTGGGGGGATCCACCAACACCGTGCTGCATCTGCTCGCGTTGGCGGAGGAGGCCGGCGTTCCCTTCCCCCTCGCCCGGATCAACGAGCTCTCCGATTCCACCCCCCGGCTCTGCGCCCTCTCCCCCGCCGGGCCCCACCACATGGAGGACCTCCACCGGGCCGGGGGGATCTCAGCGATGACGGGGGAGCTGGCCGGGGGAGGGCTCCTCCATCTCGACGCGCCCACCGTCTCCGGCCCGTTGCGGCAGCGCCTCCGCCGGGCCCGGGATCGGGAGGTGATAAGCCCTCTGAACTCCCCCCGCTCGCCGGTGGGGGGGATCGCGGTGCTCTTCGGGTCCTTGGCCCCGGAGGGGGCAGTGGTGAAGCGGGGGGCGGTGGCGGAGGGGATGCTCCGCCACCGGGGGCCGGCCCGGGTGTTCGATTCCGAGGCCGAGGCCGTCCGCGCCATCGGGGCCCGGGACTTCCGGGACGGGGACGTGATCGTCATCCGCTACGTGGGCCCCCGGGGCGCCCCCGGGATGCCGGAGATGCTCACCCCCACGGCGCTCCTCTCGGGCATGGGGGTGGACGACCGGGTGGCCCTGGTCACCGACGGCCGCTTCTCCGGGGCGACCCGGGGCGCCGCCATCGGGCACGTCTCCCCCGAAGCCGCCTGCAGTGGCCCCATCGCCGCCGTCCGCGATGGGGACCGGATCGAGATCGATATCCCCGGGAAGCGCCTGGATCTCCTCATCCCCGAAGGGGAAGTGGAGAGGCGGCTTTCCGCGTGGGAGCCGAGGGAGCCGGATACGCCCCCCGGGTACCTGCCCCGTTACGCGGCCCAGATCGCATCCGCCGCCCGGGGGGCGATCCTCGCCAAGGAGGGGGGATGAGACGCACGGGCGCGGAGATCCTCTGGGAGTGTTTGGCGGCCGAAGGGGTGGAGGTGGTGTTCGGGATCCCCGGGGGGGCGGTGATCCACATCACCGATGCCCTCCCCCGCTACCCCATCAGGTTCGTCCTCATGCGCCACGAACAGGCCGCCGCCCACGCCGCCGACGGCTACGCCCGGGCCACCGGGAGGGTAGGGGTGTGCCTGGCCACCTCGGGCCCGGGGGCGGCGAACCTCGTCACCGGGATCGCCAACGCCTTCATGGATTCCGTCCCCGTGGTGGCCATCACCGGCCAGGTCCCCACCTCGGTGATCGGAACCGATGCCTTTCAGGAAACGGACATCACCGGCATCACGTTGCCCGTGACCAAACACAACTTCCTCGTCACCGACATCGAGGAGCTTGCGCCCGTGTTGAAGGAAGCCTTTCACCTCGCCCGCACCGGGCGCCCCGGCCCGGTCCTGGTGGACATCCCCAAGGACGTCCAGGCCGCGGAAACGGATTTCTCCCGCCCGGGGGAGGCGGAGCTCCCCGGGTACGCCCCGCACCGGGATCCCGACCCCGGAGCGGTGGAACGGGTGGCCCAGCTCCTGAACGCCGCCGAGCGCCCCCTGATCATCGCGGGCCACGGGGTGCTCCTCTCCGGCGGCCACGCCGAACTCGTGGGCCTGGCGGAGAAGGGGGGGATCCCCGTGACCACCACCCTGTTGGGGATCGGGGCCATCCCGGGCACCCATCCCCTGTGCCTGGGGATGGCGGGGATGCACGGGACCCTCCAAGCCAACAGGGCCATCCAGACATGCGATCTCCTTTTGGCCATCGGGATGAGGTTCGACGACCGGGTGACCGGGGACCCGAAGGCGTTTGCCCCCAACGCCACCATCGTCCACGTGGACATCGACCCGGCGGAGATCGGGAAAAACGTCGTGCCCGACCTGGCCGTGGTGGCCGACGCCCGGGAGTTCCTCGCCGCCCTCTTCCCCCTGGTGGAGCCCCGGGAGCGGGGGGAGTGGCTCGGGGAGATCGGGGCCTGGCGGGGCGAATCGGGCTGGGAGGCCCCCCTCGCCGAGGGGTCGAAGCTTCTCCCTCAGTACGTGATCCACGAGCTCTGGCGCGCCACGGGGGGCAGGGCGTTGGTGGTGTCCGACGTGGGCCAGAACCAGATGTGGGAGGCCCAGTACTACCTCCACGAGCTCCCCGGGAGCCTCATCACCTCCGGGGGCCTGGGGACCATGGGGTTCGCGCTGCCGGCGGCCATCGGGGCCCGGATCGGCCGCCCGGACCTCGCCGTGTGGGTGGTGGTGGGGGACGGCGGGATCCAGATGACCATCCAGGAGCTCGCCACCGTGGTCCAGGAGGGGCTCCCCTTGAAGATCGCGGTGCTCAACAACGGCTACCTCGGGATGGTGCGGCAGTGGCAGGAGCTCTTCTTCGCCCGCAACTACTGCGCCACCTGCCTCCGGAACCCCGACTTCGCCGGGATCGCCGAAGCTTACGGGATCCGGGGGCTCACGGTGGAGCGCCGGGACGGGGTGCGGGAGGCGATCCGGGAGGCCCTGGAGACCGAGGGGCCGGTCCTCATCGATTTCCGGGTCGAGCCGGAAGAGAACGTCTTCCCCATGGTCGCCCCCGGGAAGCCCCTCTCCCGTATGTTCCTCCCCCAGCGAAAGGAGGCGCCATGAGGCACACCCTGGTGGCGGCGGTGGTGGACAAACCCGGGGTCCTCAACCGGATGGTGAGCCTGTTCCGGCGCCGCCGCTACAACATCGAGTCCCTGGCCGTGGGGCACTCCGAGACCCCGGGCGTCTCCCGCATGACCTTCGTGGTGGAGGGGGACGACCGTGTCATCCAACAGGTGAAGAAGCAGCTGGAGAAGCTGGTGGACGTGATCGAGGTGCGGGACGTGACGGGCGAGCCCGCGGTGGTGCGGGAACTGGCCCTCATCCGGGTGCGGGCGGCGGCCGAGCAGCGCGCGGAGGTGGTCCAGCTGGTGGAGCTTTATCGGGGGAAGGTGGTGGACGTGGACCACGGCTCCCTCATGGTGGAGGTCACCGGGACCGAGGAGAAGGTGAACCACCTCATCACCCTGCTCGAGCCTTTCGGGATCGAGGAGCTCGTGCGCAC
>DQVA01000319.1 GCA_015661965.1 Candidatus Bipolaricaulota bacterium | reverse complement strand
TTTGCCCTCCCTCCCCTGGGAGGAGCGGCGGGTGGCGATCGCGGGGCTCGCCGTCCGGCCCGCTGGGGAGGAGGTCGCGGTTGGACTTTACTCCGCGGCCCCGGGCCACCCACTGGTATTGCGGCTGGATGTGGAGCGGGGAAGGCCCCTGGGGACGTACTTCGCCAGTGAGGGCGGAAGCTACATGGCCGGGTACATGACCTACAGCCCAGATGGAGGCCTCCTCGCCTTTTCCGTGTATTCCCCCCTGTACACCAAGGGGGCCACCTTGGCGGTCCTGAACCTTTATGGGGATGAACCCGCTCCGATAGCCCTATGCCGGGCCGACCCGCCCGGCGAGTGCGCCTATCTCCTGCCTGCTTTCTCGCCGGATGGGAGGGCCCTTGCGGCCCTAGGGAGGCAGGGGGTGTGGCTGTGGGACTTGTGTTCCGCGGTCTCGGAGCTTCCCGCCCCGGGGTGGTCGTTTTCCTTCTCCTCCGGCGGGGCCTACCACCCCTCGGGGCATGGGGGGTGGAGCGTGCGGCTGGACGCCGAGGGGCGCTTCGATGTCACTCACCAGGTGCAAGAGGTGGTTCAGACCTATGGCCCATTCCAGCTCAAGCCCGAGGAGGCCGCGGAGCTCTGGGCCTTGATCCGGGCCGCGGAAATCCCGAGCAGAACCTCCTCCACCTGCTTGGGGATACCCGACGAGGCGCGCGCGGCCTTCCTCCTGGAAGGGCCCACCTGTCGCTTTCGGGTGGAGCTTTGGGAGGGGGAGGTGCGGGAGGACGCGGCCCTGATGGCCCTGACCGAGAAGCTCGCCACCCTCATCCGCCGGTACACCGGGGAGGAGCCGATACTGTGAGGAGCGGTATCCTCATCGCGGTCCTTCTTTTAGGGATACCGGTGGGGGTCGCCCAGGCGAGGGACAAGTACGACCTGTGGTCCGGGGGTACCAAGCTGCGGGGGGCGAACGTCTACCAGCGGCGGGTTTATCCCGAACTGGACGGCTCCCGCTTCCTCGGCCCCGGTCCCCTCGGTCCGCCCTATACCCAGGAGGACTTCGACCGCCTGGCTTCCTGGGGTGCGAACCTGGTGGTCATCTCCCATCCCGGCCTTTTTACCGAAGAGCCCCCGTACCGGCCGGATCCCGCGGTCCAAGCGAACCTGGACAGGCTCCTCGGGATGGCCGCCCGGGCGGGCCTGTTCGCCGTGATCTCCTTCCGCACCGGCCCCGGGCGGAGCGAGTTCTGGGCCTTCTGGGGCGAGGATACGGTCAACGATCCCCAGGAGGGCTGGTTCGACCCGGGCTACTACAACAACCGGGTTTGGGGCGATCGCGCGGCCCAAGACGCCTGGGTCGAGATGTGGCGCCACGCCGCGGAGCGTTATCGCGGAGACCCCATCATCGTGGGCTATGGACTCATGTGCGAGCCCAATTCCAACGCGGTGGGCAGCTACCCCCTGGGAAAACTCCTGGAAATCTGGGCCTCGGAGGACTTCCATCGCCGGTATGGCGGTTCCCTATACGATTGGAACCAGCTTTATCCCCGGATCGTGGCCGCCATCCGCCGGGTTGATCCCGCGACCCCCATCCTCGTGGGCGGGAACGGCTATAGCTCCGCGAACTGGCTCCCCTACCTCGCGGTGTCGGATGCCCCCCGCATCGTTTACGTGGTCCACCAGTACGAACCCGGGCTATACACCCATCAACGGTGGGACGCCCGCGATTGCCGCTATCCCGGCCGCTGCGATGTGGACTGGGATGGGTACCCGGAGCGCTTCGACCGTGACTGGCTCGAGGGCCTTTTCGAGGTGATAGATGATTTCAGGGCGCAACACGGCGTCCCCGTGGCGGCCACGGAGTTCGGCGTCATGCGGTGGGTCCCCGGGGCGGCCCGGTTTAGCCGGGACGAGATGGAGCTTTTCGAGGCCCGGGGGATGAACTATGCCATCTGGTTGTGGGAATGCTCCTGGGAGCCTTATGCGAGCGCGGTGGATGCCTTTAACTTCCGCCATGGGCCCGATCCCAGCGTCCATCGGGACGTAGGGACGGGCGCCCTCATCCAGGTTATCGAGGCATTTTGGGGTCGGAACGAACTCCGGCCGGAGTCTATCGCCGGGTCGCCTTGACGGATCTTGGCCTTCTCCGCGGAGGGAGGCTCGCCCGGCTTATCCCGTGTCCCGCCGAGGGCGAGGTCTTTTTGGGGCGGAGATCCCCCCACGGGTC
>DQVA01000262.1 GCA_015661965.1 Candidatus Bipolaricaulota bacterium | reverse complement strand
GCCAAGGCGAACCGCTGCTTGCTCATCCGGTACACCTCCCGGATGAGCCAGCCCTTGTCCTCGGTGCGGAAGTTGCGGACGTCCAGGAGGTAGTCTCCTATCCAAGCGGCGATCCTCCCCTTGAGGGAAGCCGGATAGGTGTAATCGGCATCCGTACTCGGGGCCAGGAAACCGGAGATCAGGAGTCCCCGTACCGGTTTGGGTGGGTATGTGCCCGGGATCCCGAGCAGGACGGACTTCAGGCCCCGGCGGCCTAGTTCCTCCCACACCGCCGGGACGCGGAACCGCGCCGAGGTGGCCACCGCAAGGCCGGAGTAGCTGTAATCGGTGCGGTTGCGGAACCCGTACACCCCCAGCTCTCCTGGGTCCTTGCCGGTGAACATGCACATCCAAGCCGGCACGGTGATGGGCGGATCCACGGACCGCAATCGAGAGAACGTCCCGCCACGGATGAGCTCCCTGAAGGTGGGGAGGTGGTCCAGGAACCCCTCCAAGAGGTCTGGATCTGCGCAATCCAATCCGATAACCGCCAGCTTTCTCA
Source organism: Candidatus Bipolaricaulota bacterium (assembly GCA_015661965.1). Classification (GTDB taxonomy): domain Bacteria; phylum Bipolaricaulota; class Bipolaricaulia; order Bipolaricaulales; family Bipolaricaulaceae; genus UBA3574. The sequence goes on along the minus strand of DQVA01000262.1, from coordinate 3,712 downwards.
TCGTCCGTCACGCGTCACCGGTCACGGCTTCCATGAGGATTTGCGCCACCTCTGGCCGGGTCACCTCCGGCTGGGGGAGTACCCCCTCCCGCAGCATGGCCCGCAGCTGGGTGCCGGACAGGGATATCCGTTCGCTCGCGGGATGGGGGCAGGTCTTCTCCGTGGCCATGCCGCCGCAGCGCTTGCACCAGAAGGCGGGCTGGAACTTCAGCGCTTGGATCCCCAGCTCCTCCGGGGGGAACCGATCGAACATCTCCTGGGCTTCGTAGGGGCCGTAGAAACTCCCCACCCCGGCGTGGTCCCGGCCCACGATGAAGTGGGTGGCCCCGAAGTTCTTCCGGCACAGGGCATGGAAGATGGCCTCCCGCGGCCCGGCGTAGCGCATGTTGGCCGGGAAGGCCACGATCATCACCCGGTCCTGAGGTAAGTAGTTCTCCAGGAGGGCCCGGTAGGTGGAAAGGCGCACCCCGGCCGGGATATCGCCGGCCTTGGTCTCCCCCATCAGGGGGGACAGGATGAGCCCATCGGCCACCTCCAGGGCGCAACGCAGCAGGTACTCGTGGGCCCTGTGCAGGGGATTGCGGGTCTGGAAGGCGGCCACCGTCCTCCAGCCCCGGGCGGCGATGGCCGTGCGGGTGTCGCGCGGGGTAAGGGAGATGTCGGGGAACTCCTGTGGCGGGAGGGAGAACAGCCACACATCGCCCCCCACCAGGGTAGCGGGCTCGGAGAGAAGCCGGGCTACCCCGGGGTGTTGCGGGTCTTGCGTGCCGAACACGTGCTCGGCTTCCCACCCCGGATCCCGCTGGTAGAACTCCATCCCCTCGATGATCCCCAGCGGGGCCCCGTCCGGCCCCACCAGGGCGGCCATCCCCCCGGGCCGCAAGGATTCGGCCACCTCGTCTTGGACCGGGAGCACGATGGGCAATGGCCATACGGTGGCATCCGGAAGACGCATCCCCTCCACCACACTTCGGTAGGTTCGTTCCTTCATGAAGCCGGTGAGGGGTGAGTAGACACCGGTGGCCAGGCAGTAGAGTTCCCTCAGGTGGTAGGGGGGGAGTTTTATCCGCGGAAGGGACTCCGCCTCCCGGCGCATGGCCTCGGCCTGCTTGGGCGGCAGCACCCGCTCCACCAGCCGCCCCCCGTGGGGCGGGATGAGGCCGAGATCCGCGGCTTGTGGCTGGCATGTAGCGGCAGCGCCGGCCAGCACAACCGGGGCACGGGCTGGGATGAAGCCATGCTCTTCCAGGTAGCGGATGACCTTGGCGGCCGACTCGGCCACGGTTTCCCGGGCGGTATCGCAGATGACCTCGGGGTTCTCCGGCTCCTCGTAGGGATCATCGATCCCGGTGAAGCCCTTTATCTCTCCGGCCAGGGCCTTCTTGTACAGGCCCTTGGGGTCCCGCTGGATCAGGGTGGACAGGTCGCAGCGGCAGTAGACCTCCACGAACCTGGGGGCGCGGGCCCTCGCGGCCTTCCTCGCCTCCCGATATGGGGAGACGAAGGCGCACAGGGCGGCGACCCCGTTTTGGGCGAGGAGCGCTGCCACGAAGGAGACGCGCCGGATGTTCTCGTCTCGGTCTTCTTTGGAGAAGCCGAGGTCCCGGGTGAGGTCCTGCCGGACGATGTCGCCATCGAGCCGTTGAACGTGGGGCACGCCCCGATTTTTCAGTTCCTGTTCCACCGCCTTGGCCAGGGTGGTCTTGCCGGAGGCGGGGAGGCCGGTGAACCAGACGACGAAGCCGGTCTGCACGCTGTCCTCCTTTGGGCTCTGTTTGTACTCTTTTCAGAGTATACAAGCCGGCGGCCCCCGCACAAGCTGGACCATAGATTCAGACCACAACCGGTATTTTCCCCAGTGACGAGCTCCAGTTAGACCCCCGAAAAGAGCTGGGAAAACCGCCTACCCCCCCAGGGAAGAGGAGAAGCCGGCAGGGCGGGCGTGAACCCAGATCGTTGTCCGAGGGGCCGGAAGCAGGCTCACCCCTCGGCCGGGAGGCGGGAGATGCCGCATAGGATGTGCACCGCCCGGCCGGCCCGGGCCTGCTCCAACACCTCCGCCGCCTGATCCCAAATCCGGTCCCGCTCCCCCTTGGAGCGGTAGGCCACCCGTATCCTGATCAGATATTCCTCACTTCTGGTCAGCCGGGCCTCCAGCCGGTAGGGAATCCCCAGGTCCGTAAGGAGGGCCTCGATCCCGGACAGGGCCCGAGCCAACACCTCCGCCAATAGCGGATCCGCCTCCACCCGCTTCCGCAGCTCTGCCCCTACCAGATGCCATCGCCAGCCATCCATTCAGGGTTTCACCTTTCCCCCTGCCCCCTGGGGCCCCACTTGCAGGCTAAGCAGGTATTCCCCCCTTTCCCCTTCCGAGTAGGTATTGACCACCACGTAATACATCCCGGATGCCGGCAAGGTCAGAGAGATGTACGCATCGGTGCCCCCTCCACTGTCATCGTCGCTCGCCACCACTTGCCGCTCCCCGTCGTAAAGCCAGAGGAAGGCGTCGAACTCCCGGGAGCTCAGGGTTACGGAGATCCGTGCCCCCGCTTCCCCCGGAAAGGAAAACAGCTCGTAAAGGGAACCATCGAGCAGCGTGTCGTCGGTGCTATCAAGCCGCCCGCGCACCTCGGCACCCGCGGCCAGGGGGATGGCCTCCGCCCACCGGAGCCGGCGCTCCTCATCTCCATGGCCGGTGCACCAAAACACGAACTGTTCCGGGGGCGGCGTCCTCCCGAGGGCCAGCTCCAGGGCGCTGAATACCTCAGTCCTGGTGGCAGGGGCGTCCACGTAGTCCGGCACCACGAACACCTTCCCCTCCGGATCGGACAACTCCACCTGGCTTCCCGGCCCTTCCCCAGCCAGCACCATTATCCCCTCCGGGGTGAAGCCACACGACAAAAGCAGGGTGTAATAGCGGTCTAGGTCGTTCCACATGGCTATGGTGTCGGCCTCCCCCACCACCAACACCGCCGCCAAAGCGGAGGGGGAGATTGGGGCACCGGCGGGCGTCACGCCCAGGCGAAGCAGCTTCCCTTGGCCCAGGAAAAGGCTCTGCGGGTGCTCCGGGGGGTCCACCCGGCTCTCCCCGGGACAAATCGCGGGATCCGTGGCCGGCCCACCTGGCGCGGCAGGGTCCAGCTCCTCCACCGCTTCCGCCACCTCTCCCAGCGGGTACCCCTGTCCCATGAGCCGGGCCAGGGCCCAGGCGAAGTAGCTCTCCGGCCGGGACAGCCCGCAGCCCCTCAGGCACCCAGGAGGGTCCCAACTCGCCGCCATCCAAGCGGGCTCGTCGTAGCGGGATGCGGAAAACAAGGCGGCGTTCACCTCCCCGGGCAGGGCCGTGGCCAGTTCATCCAACATCCCCCCGGAGCTACACTGGGTGAACACGAATATCAAACCGTCGGGGGTCGTGGCAGTAACCAGCTCGGCCACCCGGGCGGCCAGCTCATCGTCGTACACCCGGCCCCCATCGGGCAGGATGAGATAGCTGGTCCGATCTTCCGGCTGGACCGCAAGCTCGGCGCCGGCCAACCCGCAGCCCAGGCCAATGGCCACCAGCACCACCAGCGAACACCGTCGGGATTTGGACAACCTCCTCATCCCCCTTTGCCCTGGCACAGCTCATAGAGGTCGACCCGGCGGTCGGAGAACAGGTGGTTAAACGGGGTGATCTGCTTATCCGTGGCCTCCCCGAGTTCGACCTCCACCG
>DQVA01000175.1 GCA_015661965.1 Candidatus Bipolaricaulota bacterium | reverse complement strand
TGGTGGGCGGGCAGGGCTTCCCCCCGCAGGCGACCACGTGTTCCACCACGGCTTCCTTGACCCCGTTAATGCCGACCCCCGGGGGGAGCATCTTAAGAGCACAGCAGTTCTCGGAGCCCCCGCCTTTAGGCAGGAGGTAGATCTCCACCCCGTCCCCGGGGACCGGCTCCCAGGTCACCTGGGGGATATGGCGGCCGGTGTTGTCCCCGGGGTTCTCCCCGGTGAGGGGGTGGACGGTGTTGGGCCTGAGGGGCACCTCCCGGGTGGCTTTCCTGACCGCCTCCGGGATGGCGGCCACAAGCTCCGCCAGGTAGGGAAAGCCCGTGCCGAACCGGACGAAGAAGGTGGGGGTGCCGGTGTCCTGACAGATGGGCACCCGGCCCTCCCGGGCGATCCCCACATTCTTCAGGATGGCCTCGAGCTGCACCCGAGCCGGGCCCTCCTCCCGGGCCCGGGCCCGCTCCAGGGCCGAGACCACGTCCCCGGGAAGGGCCGTGGCCGCTTGGGCCAAGGCCTCGGAAAGCCCCTCGATCAGCTTCTCCCTCACTTCTTCCCCCTCCCCAGCTCCGCCACCTTGGCCTGGTACATCTCCAGGTAGGTGGGCTTCTCCATGTCCACGAACTTCCCGACCAGGAAATCCTTGCCCGGGACGATCTCCGCCTCTTTGGGATCGGCGCCATGGCGGATCACGGCGTGTTCGGCGTAATAGCGCATCTCGTCCAGGCCCTCGCCGAGCTTGTTCCGCCGGCCGTAGTTGGTGGGACAGGGTGAGATGACCTCCACGAAGGTGAACCCCTTCCGGGACAGGGCCTCCACCATGGCCCGCTGAAGCCGGCGGACGTGGAGGGTGGTCCAGCGGGCCACGTAGGTGGCCCCGGCCGAGGCGGCCAGGTACACCAGATTGAACGGGTGTTCGAAGTTACCGTAGGGGGCGGTGGTGCAGCGGGCCTCCAGGGGGGTGGTGGGGCCGAGCTGCCCACCGGTCATCCCGTAGTTGAAGTTGTTGACGCAGATCACGGTCATATCCACGTTGCGGCGGGCGGCGTGGATGAAGTGGTTGCCGCCGATGGCGAACAGGTCCCCGTCCCCGGAGAACACCACCACGTGCAGGTCAGGCTTGGCCAGCTTGAGCCCGGTGGCAAACGGGATGGCCCGGCCGTGGGTGGTGTGGTAGGAGTCCAGGCGCACGTAGCCCGCCACCCGGCCGGCGCAGCCGATCCCGGACACCACCGCCACCGAGTCCAGGTCCCAAGAAAGCTCGTCCAGGGCGAACAGGAAACAGGAAAGAGCCGTGCCCAGGCCGCAGCCGGCACACCAGATGTGGGGCAGGCGGTCCGTGCGCAGGTACCGCTCCATGGGATGGCGGGCGGAGATCAGCTCCGGGGCGGGCTTCTCCTTCGGCTTAACCGGCATGTTTGAGCACCTCCTCGATCCCGGCCAGGACCTCCTCCGGGGTGTGGATCCTCCCCCCGGCATGGTACACCCCGGCCACCGGGACGCGGCCCGAGACCACCCGTTCCACCTCCCGGGCGATCTGGCCCAGGTTGATTTCCACCACTACCAGGCCCTTCACCCGCTCGGCCACCTTCCGCACGACCTCGTCCGGAAACGGCCAGCAGGTGATGAGGCGGAGCATGCCCACCTTGATCCCCTTCTCCCGGGCGAGTTCCATGGCCCCATGGGCCACCCGGGCAGAGATCCCGTAGGAGACGATGGCCACCTCGGCGTCCGAGAGATTCACCTCCTCCCAGAAGG
>DQVA01000221.1 GCA_015661965.1 Candidatus Bipolaricaulota bacterium | reverse complement strand
TGAGGCTGGAGGAGGTGGCGAGCGGTGATCGTGGTGATGAAGCCGGGCGCGACCCGACAGCAGATCGCGGCGGCAAGTGAAAAGCTCGTCGAACTCGGGTTTCGTGTGCATCTCTCCCAGGGGGTGGACTACACCATCCTCGGGGCCATCGGCGACAAACGGGGGATCGACCCCCGCCAGTTGGAGGTGTTGGATGGGGTTCAGCGGGTAGTAGAAGTAGGCGTCCCGTACAAGCTAGCGAGTCGGGCCTTCCACCCCCTGGACACGCTGATCGAGGTCGGCGACGTCCGCATCGGAGGCAAGGAGATCGTGGTGATGGCCGGTCCTTGCGCCGTGGAGGGGGAGGACCAGATTCACACCATCGCCGGGATCGTGTCCCGCGATGGGGCACGGATCCTCCGGGGAGGGGCGTTCAAGCCCCGCACTTCCCCCTATAGCTTCCAAGGCCTGGGCGAGCTGGGTGTCAGGCTCCTCCGTGAGGCGGCCGACGCAAACGGCCTCTACGTGGTCACCGAGGTGATGGATACCTCCCAGGTGGAGCTCGTGGCGCGCTACGCCGACATCCTCCAGATCGGGGCCCGGAACATGCAGAACTTCAACCTCCTGCGGGAGGTGGGAAAAGTGGAAAGGCCGGTGCTCCTAAAACGCGGGTTTTCCGCCACCGTCACCGAGTTCCTCATGGCCGCCGAATACATCATGTCCGAGGGGAACGAGCAGGTGATCCTATGCGAGCGGGGGATCCGTACCTTCTCCGACCACACGCGCTTCACCCTGGACCTGACAGCGGTGCCGGTGCTCAAGCGGGAAACGCACCTCCCGGTGATCGTCGACCCCAGCCATGCCACGGGGAAGCGGGACATGGTGATCCCCATGGCCCGCGCGGCGATCGCGGCCGGGGCGGACGGGATCATGGTGGAGGTCCACCACCAGCCGGACAAGGCCCTGAGCGATGGCCCCCAGGCCCTGCTCCCCCAGCAGTTCGCCCGGCTCATGCGGGAGATCGAAGTCATCAGCGAAGCGATAGGCCGTGAGTTCGCAAGGAGCCATGGAACCGGGATTTCCTCATAAGGTGACGATCGTGGGCCTGGGGCTCATGGGGGGCTCGCTGGCCTTGGCGATCAGGCGTTTCCTCCCCCAACTGGAAGTCATCGGGGTGGACTTCCCGGCGGCGCGGGGGGAGGCCGAGGCCAGGGGGGCGATCCACCGCGGCTTCCCCCCCCAGGAGCTTCCCCGGGCCGTGGCGGAGTCCGACCTCGTGTTCCTCGCCACCCCCATCCGGACCATCCTCGAGCTCATCGGGGAGGCCGCGCCCCACATGCGAAAAGGGGCGATCCTCACCGATCTTGGATCCACCAAGGCCGCGATCTGCCGCAGGGCGCGGGAGCAGGTCCCGGGGGGGGTGTACTTCGTCGGCGGCCACCCCCTCACGGGCGCCGAGGGCAAGGGGATCGCGGGCGCAGACCCGTTCCTGTTCCAAAACGCCCTCTACGTCCTCACCCCCTTGGAGGGGACGGAGGGAGCCCTCCCCCTGCTGCAGGGGTTCCTGAGGCGCCTGGGGGCAATCGTCGTGGAGCTGGCTCCCGAGGAGCACGACCAGATCGCCGCCTACGTGAGCCACCTGCCGCAGCTCCTGGCCGTGGCCCTGGTGAACCTGGTGGGGAGGGAGGGAGGGTACCTCAGG
>DQVA01000122.1 GCA_015661965.1 Candidatus Bipolaricaulota bacterium | reverse complement strand
CTTGGTAACCCTGATCATCAGGGAAGATAACGGGATCCAGCACGTGTTTCAGCGCTGGATCAACGTGGCGGGGGAGCCCTGGGAGGCCGCAGGGGGACAATCCGAAAACCTCCCCCCCATCGCCGACGCCGGCGGACCGTATGGTCCCTACGATTGGAGCGAGGATTGGCAAGGGGAGTGGGTGATCTACTACTTCACCGTCCACTTCGATGCCACCGCTTCCGGGGATCCGGATGGACAGGTTGTGCAGTACATCTGGGACTTCGGCGACGGAAGCACCCTCACCACCACCAGCCCCTACGTCATCCATCGCTATCAGGTGGAGGAGGGGGAGGAGATGCCGAGCTGGTTGCCCGAGACAGCCGAAGGCTGGGAGCCGTGGCGGATCCCGGTCTCCCTCACCGTAGTGGACGACCGAGGCGCTTCTAACACCGCCACCACTTATGTAGAGGTGTATCCGCTGTGGTGGTGGGGGGGTGCAGAGTGAACGAGGTGGGGCAGCCCGGGGTTCCCCGGGCTGCCTTATCCTCGAGCTAACATCCTTTTGAGCATCTCGGGCCGCTCGAATGCCCCTATTGCCTGGGCCGATTCCGCTCCGGTACCGAGGTCCTTCAGCTTGACTTCCCCGCGGGCGAGCTCGTCCGGCCCCAAGTAGAGGGCGTAGCGGGCGAGCCGGGCCGCCACCTGGGTGGCCTTCCGCAGCGACCGCCCCAGGTACTCCATGTCCGCCGCAAGGCCGGCCCGCCGCAATTGCGCCAATATCCAGGCGGCGGTGCGCTTCACCTCCGGGGCCTCCCCGATGGGGATCAGGTACACGTCCAGCTCCCTCCCCAGCTCCAACTCGAGACGTTCCCGGAGCACCAGCACCAGCCGCTCCATCCCCCCGGCGAACCCCACCCCGGGGGTGGGCGGCCCCCCCAACATCTCCGCGAGCTCGTCGTACCGGCCGCCCCCGAGCAGGGCATCTTGCGCCCCCAGGTCCTTGGAGGCGAGCTCGAACACGGTCCTGGTATAGTAATCCAGGCCCCGCACCAGGGTGTGGTCGAGCTCGTAGGGGAGCCCCAGGCGTTCGAGCTGGGCCAGCACTTCCTGGAAGTGGGCCCCACATTCGCCGCACAGCGAGTCGGTGCTCCTGGGGGCGGCCTGGATGGCAGGCTGGCAGGTGGGGTGCTTGCAGTCCAGGATCCTCATGGGGTTCTCGGACAGGCGCCTGCGGCAATCTGAACAGAGCTCCGCCTGCCGCGGCTCGAAGAAGTCACGCAGCGCCTCCCGGTAGCGGTCCCGGTCCCGGCGGCAGCCGATGGAGTTGATCCTGAGGAACAGGCCCTCCCGCGGGAGTCCCAGCCGCTCCACGAGGTAGCTGGCTAGGTCGATCACCTCAGCGTCCAGGGCCGGGTCCAGGCTGCCCAGCGCCTCCACCCCGTACTGGTGGAACTGGCGGGAGCGCCCCTTCTGGGGTTTCTCGTAGCGGAACATGGGGCCGAAGTAGTAGAGCTTGGCGAGACCCCCCTTGGCATAAAGGCCGTGCTCGAGGTAGGCCCGTACCACCGAGGCGGTGGCCTCCGGCCGCAGCGCAAGCAGAAGGCCCTTCTTATCGGGGAACACGTACATCTCCTTGTGCACCACGTCGGTGGCCTCCCCTACCCCGCGGGAGAAGAGCTCGGCGGTCTCCAAAAGGGGCGTCCTGATCTCCCGGTAGCCGTACAGGCGGAAGGCGGCCCGGATCTCCGCCTCCAGGTGTCGCCATAGTGGGGTCTCCTCCGGGAGGATGTCCCGCATCCCCCGGACGGCACCGATCTTCATGCGGAAAGCTCCCTTTCCAGGTTGATGAGCTCCACCAGCGCCTCGGCGGCCTGGGCGCCCTTGTTGCCCAGCTTCCCCCCGGCCCGCTCCAGGGCCTGGTCCTGGGTATCGGCAGTGATCACCCCGAACGCCACCGGCACCGGGAGCTCCAGGTTCAGCTTAGCGAGGCCCTTGGCGAGCTCGGCGGCCACGTAGTCAAAATGAGGGGTCGCCCCCCGCACCACCGCCGCCAGGGCCAGCACACCATCCACCTCGCCCGAGCTCCCCAGGGCCCGTACCGCCCGCGGCACCTCGAACCCCCCCGGCACCCAGGCCACGGAGATCTCCCCCTCCGCCGCCCCCAGCCGCCTGAGCCGGTCCAGCGCCCCGGAGAGGAGCTCCCGGGTCACCAGGTGGTTGAACCGGGACACTACGATCCCGATCCTAAGTCCCTTCGCGTCCAGCCTTCCTTCATAGGTGTTCACCTTCGCCCCCTTCACACCTTGCGTAGCTTGTGCCCCAGCTTCTCCTTTTTGGCCTTAAGATACCGCTGGTTGTAGGGATTGGGCTCCACTTCGATGGGCACCTGCTGCACGATCTCCAGGCCGTAGCCGGAGAGTCCTGCCACCTTCTTGGGGTTGTTCGTGAGAAGCCGGAGTTTTTTCACCCCCAAATCGGCCAGGATCTGGGCGCCGATCCCGTAGTCCCGCAGGTCCGGGGGGTAGCCCAGATGGAGGTTCGCCTCCACCGTGTCCAGCCCCTGGTCCTGGAGCTGATAGGCACACACCTTGTTGGCGAGACCGATCCCCCGCCCCTCCTGCCGCATGTACAGGAGCACCCCCCGCCCCTCCCGCTGGATCCGCTCCATGGCGGAGTGGAGCTGGTCGCCACAGTCGCAGCGCAGGGAGCCCAGGGCATCGCCGGTGAGGCACTCGGAGTGCACCCGCACCAGGACCGGGGCCTCCCCCGCCACCTCCCCCTTCACCAGGGCCACGTGCTCCTGCCCGGAGAGGAGGTCCCGGTAGGTAACGATGCGGAAGTGTCCCCATTTCGTGGGCAGTTCCGCCTCGGCCACCCGTTCCACCAGCCGCTCCCGTCGCTTGCGGTAGGCGATGAGGTCGGCGATGGTGAGGATGGGGAGGTCGTGTTTTTCCGCGAAGGCCTTAAGGTCCGGCAGGCGAGCCATGCTGCCGTCCTCGTTCATGATCTCGCAGATGACCCCCACCGGCTCCAGGCCCGCGAGGCGACATAGATCCACCGCTGCTTCGGTATGGCCGGCCCGGCGCAATACCCCCCCTTCCCGGGCCACCAGCGGGAACACGTGTCCCGGCGACACGAAATCCTGCGGGCGGGCCCGGGGATCGGCCAAAAGCCTGATGGTCCTGGCCCGGTCGTGGGCGGAAATGCCGGTGGTGATCCCCTCCCGGGCGTCCACCGACACGGTGAACGCGGTCTCGTGGTGGTCCCGGGGCGGTTCCACCATGGGCCGGAGCTCCAATCTGTCCGCCCATTTCTTCGGCATTGGCACGCAGATCAGCCCCCGCGCCTCCTTGATCATGAAGTTGATCGCCGCCGGGGTGGCGAACTGGGCGGCCATGATCAGGTCCCCTTCGTTCTCCCGGTCCTCATCGTCCACCACGATCACCATCCGCCCCTGGCGGATGGCCTCCACCGCCTGGTCCACCGTGGCGAATCTCATGTCTCCCTCCACCTGCGCACGTATTTTGCCAGGATGTCAAACTCCAAATTTACCCGGTCCCCCACCCGGCGATAGCTCAAGTTGGTGTGCCGGAAGGTGTAAGGGACCACGGCACACCGGAAGCTCCCGGGCCGCGTCGCGAACGGGGTGAGGCTGATCCCGTCCACCGCCACCGCCCCCTTGTCCGCGAGCAGCTCCCCATAGCGGGGGTCGAACGCCACCTCCAGCAGCCACTCCCCCCCGCGCGGGGAGAGCAACGTGATCTTCCCCACGGTGTCCACATGCCCAAGGACGAGATGGCCGCCCAGCTCCTCCCCGGCCCGCACCGCCGGCTCCAGGTTCACCAGCTCACCGGGGCGCAAGCCCCCCAAAGTGGTCCTGTCCCGCGTCTCCTGGGACAGGTCCAGCCACACCAGCTGGGCGCGGACCTCCCGGGCAGTGAGGCACACCCCGTTCACCGCAAGACTATCCCCTTCCGAGATCGGCAGGGGGCAGGCCACCGTCAGGCCGGAGGGGGAGAGTTCCACCACCCGCCCCATGGCCCGCACGATCCCGGTGAACATGGCATAGGCAGTGTACCTAGTCCTCCCGGGGAACCACAACCACCGTGGATTGCGCCACCCGGGGCCAGTCAGTAAAGTTCGCGGCGTATGAAAGGCCACACGCTTCTACTTCTGCTAGTTGCAGCGATCGGCTGGGGAGGGTGGCTTTCCGCCGCCCCTCAGCCCCTCGCCGTGGAGTGGCTGTCCACCGACAGGGGGCGGGCGCTAGAGGTGAGCGGGGGACTGGTCCGCTATCGGTTCACCGAGCTGGGCGGGGCGCTGCAGAGCGCTTACGTGTACTTCTCCACCTACCGGTCTCAGCCCCTGGACGCGGTCCCCGGCTGGACGCTGGTGGACCGTAAGCTGGCCCTGGCCCCGGGGGTGAGCCTCCCGTTTGAGATCTGGGTGGGGGACGCCCAGTCCGACTCGCACCTTTACACGCTAGAGGTCTCCCATGCGGATGAAGCCACGGCCACCGTGTCCATGTCCGGGGGGATAGGGGGCCTGCGGGCGGAGAAGGAGTTCACCCTGCGGACCGATGCCCTGTATACCATGGGGGTGAGGCTGCGGATCTCGGGACAGGGGGAGCGGGTGCGGGTGGTGGTGGGCCATCGTCCCTCCGGGAAGGGCGTACCGGAGCTCCTGTTCCTCTACGACGACCGCGTCTACGCCTCCCCGCTTGCACCCGGTACGTACTCCCGTTTCCAGGGGCTGGGCCTGGTGGGGAAGCAGTCCGTTTTCTTCTTGAGGTTGGATGAAGGGAGCGGCCTGGTGCCGTTCCTGGGGGTGAACGCCGCCGGCCAGCCGGTGTTCGGCTTGGAGGGGAGCGGGGACGTGTCCTTCCGAGGGGTGCTGTACGCGGGTCGCAACCGGTATCTCCTCCTCGACAAGGCCGGACTAGGCATGTTGGTGGACTTGTCGTTTTTCTCCCGGTTCCTGGTTATGGTGATGCGGTTTTTCGAGTGGTTGTACCAGCTCACCGGGAACTACGGCTGGGCCATCATCCTGTTCACCCTCATCACCAGGGTGCTCCTCTATCCCCTGATGCGGAATCAGCTCCGGTCCATGGCCAAGATGCAGCGGCTTGCCCCCAAGCTGAAGAAGTTGCAAGAGAAGTACAAAGACGATCGGGAGACCCTGCACAAGCAGATGATGGAGCTGTACCGCGCCGAGCGGGTGAACCCCCTGGGCGGGTGTCTGCCGCTGATCCTGCAGATGCCGCTTCTGATCCTGCTGTGGCAGGCCATCATGTATTCTGCGGAGCAGATCCACCTCTCGCCCGGGTTCCTGTGGATCCGGGATCTCTCCCAGCCGGATCCCTATTACATCCTGGTGATCCTCACCACGGGGCTGATGCTGTTTCAGCAATGGCTGACCCAGCGGCGGCTGCCTGAGCCCCCCACCGGGGGCGGACAAGCCATGGGCTGGCTATTCCCGGTGATCATGGCCGTGTTTTTCCTGAGCTTCCCGGCGGGCCTATGGCTATACTGGTTCCTGTCCACGGCGCTGCAGATGGGCCAGCAATTGGTGGTGGATTGGGAGCTGGCCCGGGAGCGGGCCCGCCCCGTTCCCCCACCCCCCGAGGATGAACCAGCGGGCGATTGACCTGGTGCGGGAGCTGTTTGAAGGCCTGCTTGCCCGGGTCGGGGAAGGAGGCCGGGTGGAGGTCCGCTGGGAGGGGGAGGGCGTCTACGTCAACTTGACGGGGGATTTCCGTCGGCTTCCGGATGACGACGGTTTCCGGGGGGATCTCTCCCGCTGGGCGCGCCTCCACCTGCGGGCTCGGAAAGTGGGGCAATTGCCGGTGGTGGTGGACGTGAACGGACGTTGGGCCGCCCGGCGGCGGGAACTGGTGGCGATGGCCAAGGGGGCGGCCGGGCAGGCGCTGCGGGAGCACCGCAAGGTGCGCCTCCCCCCCATGGCCCCGGAGGAGCGCCGGATCATCCACCTGGCGCTGGCCGATGTCCCCGGGGTGAGGACCTATTCCGTGGGCAAGGGACAGGGCCGACGGGTGGTGGTGGAGCCCACCTCTTAACAGCCCCATTTCCGCGGGCCGGCCTATAATCCCAAGGCCATGTCCGCCCTAAGCCCATACGATCTCTCCTACCCTGAGCTGGAGGAGCTGCTCACGGGGTGGGGGGAACCTCCCTATCGGGCCCGGCAGCTCTGGACCTGGCTATGGCGGCGGCTCGCCACGAGCTACCAGGGGATGACCGACCTGCCGAAGGGGCTGCGGGCCCGGCTGGCCGCCGAGCTCCTCTTTGATCCCCCCCGGCCCGGGGCCCTGCAGCTGGACGCGGAGGAGGGCACGGAGAAGGTCCTCCTCCACCTTGCCGACGGGGAGGCCATCGAGGCCGTGCTGCTGCGGGAGGGGGACCGGCGCACCGTGTGCGTATCCACCCAGGTAGGCTGCCCGGTGGGCTGCGCCTTCTGCGCCACCGGGAACATGGGCTTCCGGCGGGACCTGTCCCCCGGTGAGATCGCCGCCCAGGTATTGCACTTCGCCCGCCGGCTGCGGGGGTCCGGGGAGCGGGTGAGCCACGTGGTGGTAATGGGGATGGGGGAGCCGTTCCTCAACTATGCCGCCACCTTGAAGGCGATCCGTAACCTCAACCATCCCCGGGGGTTCGGCCTGGGGGCGCGCCGGTTCACGCTGTCCACCGTGGGGGTGGTGCCGGGGATCCTGCGGCTGGCAAGGGAGGGGTTGCAGTTGAACCTCGCTATCTCCCTGCACGCCCCGGAGGACGCCCTGCGGGAGGAGCTGGTGCCGCTTGCCAGGAGCTGGCCCATCCGGGAGGTGCTAGCGGCTGCCGATGCTTACGTGGCGGCCACCGGCCGCCGGGTCACCTATGAATACGTGCTCCTGGCGGGGGTGAACGATTCCCCGGCCCAGGCGCGGGGGCTGGCGCGGCTGCTTTCCGGGAGGCTGGCACACGTGAACCTGATCCCGTTCAACCCGGCTCCGGGGCTCCCGTTTCAGCGGCCCGCCTGGCCCAGGGTGGAGGCGTTCCGGCGGGAACTGCTGCGGCGGGGGGTGGATGCCACCGTGCGCCGCTCCCGGGGGGTGAGGATCCGGGCCGGCTGTGGCCAACTCCGGACCCGCCACCCGGGCCGGTAGCCGCAAAGCCGGCCCCTTGCCCCTGGGGAGGGGACATAGGTCCCGGAGGGACCTGACCAACGCCTGTAGATCCTCAAACCCCCGCACGTCCCCTCAGGGCGTGGTTCATTTATGATCCTGTAGAACACGTGGCCTCGGAGAAGGAGGCGTGATGAGAGTGAAGAGCTATTTGACGTGGGCCATAGCGCTTGCCGCTTTGGTGGGCTGGGGGAGCCTAGGAGCGGTGGGCTTTACCGACCAGGGGCTGGACGCCGGTTACCTGAACCCCGGCGACGACGGCATCGCCGTGCAGCAGATCCGGGTGCGGGGCGATGGCACCAAGGCAGCCCAGTTCGACGCTATCACCGTGCGCAACCTTGGCAGTGCTACTCACGAGGAGATCATCCGGATCGAGCTCTGGGACAGCGGGGTTCAGATCGGTGCGGTGGACGATCCCATCGGCCTTTCCACCGGAGGGGTGACCATCCCGGTGGACTACGTACTGGCCGCAGGGGCGGTGGCGGACATCGAGGTGCGGGTGGACGTGGCCGGGGTGGCGGACATCGCCGGTGGGGAAACTCTTATCCTTGAGGTGAGGTTCCACTACTTCCTCAACGGAACTGCCTACACCAGCGCCTGGCTCGCCGACGGGACGGCCGAGGAGATCGTTAGGGCGGGGTTCGAGGAGATTCAAGAGATAACGCTTGCCGCGGGCAACTACAACCCCGGAGACGGCGCTGGAAATCCGGTGCAGCGGGTGACCTTCACCGACAACGACGCCAACACCTCCGCTATTCAGGTTAACACCGTCACTGTGCGAAACCTGGGCACCGCGGCCGCTACAGATATCGATCAGCTCATCGTCACGGTTGTATACAATGGAACTGATTACGTGGCGAATCCAGCCGTCGTCGGATGGAAAGACGGTGGGGTTACAATCGATCATGCTCAGTTTTTAGACGGAGGGAACCCTTGGGATGGCCAAGTCGCTGACGACGCTGCGATAGAGATCGTAGTGGAAATTGTGGTTGCGGGGAGTCCGACTGACGGCCGCACCGTGCGCAGCAAGGTAGAGATCGATCTGGATGAGCAGCAACCAGGGGGAGAGCAAGGATTTATCCAATCCTCCCAGGCGCCTACTACCCAGACCATAAGAGAGGCTGGTGTGGAAGAGATCGACGAACAAAGCACAGCTCCTGCCTCCGGCGTGTTGAACCCCGGTGAGTCCTTGGTTCAAACAATAGAGGTGCGAGATAACGACGTAAATGGTGACCAGCCCTCGGTTACCAGAATCTGGGTACAGAATCAGGGAACGGCTGGCGACGATGAGCTTGAAAGTATCACGGTTAGGGTTAACGGCACCATCATCAACACTTTCAACGCCTTCGCCGGCTTCGCCACCACTGGTGTGTGGCTTAACATCGCCGATCAACCGCTTGATGATGATGGTAAATCGACAATCCAAATCCTGTACCGAGTAGGGGACGTCACCTCAGGCCACACCTTGCAGCCAAGGGTAAGGGTGGAATCTAGTGAAGCCGGTAAGGGTCCTTACGAAACACAAAAAGTAGATTACCCAGCAGCGATAGAACTGCGGGATCCAGGTTTTGAATACGTCGAGGACATCGCACAGGATTCGACCACGGTGTTCACCGGCCAGCGGTTCTGCGCCCAGAAGATCCGTCTGGATGATCAGGACGAGAACGACGATGACATCACCATCAACCCGGTGGTGATCAAGAACCTGGGCTCGGCCACCGGGACCGATGTAGTGAAGATCGAAGTCCGCACCGCAGATGGGGAACGCTTGGGCGAGACCGAGGATACATCCGGCTTCAAGTCCGGCGGGGTCACCATCCCCACCCTAGACAACAACGCGGTGGCCGACGACGGGCAGATGGAACTGTGGATCTGGGTCACCATCGCTTCCCCGGAGGAGGCGGCCGTCGGGCACACCGTGCGGCTCCAAACCACCGTATTCCATCAGGAGAACGGCGCCACCTACTCGCCCGAGATCACCTCCGCCGCCACCTTCACCATCGCCATCAACCACCGGCCGGAGGTGGACTTCTCCTGGTCCCCCGCTGATCCCACCTGGGAGGATACCATCACCTTCACCCCTGCCGTCACCGACCCGGACGGTGATGCGCTGGTCGAATACGAATGGGACTTCGGGGATGGCTCTGATCCGGTGGTTAAAACCACCGCAGAGGCGGTCACCCACCAGTACCCGGATGGCGGCACCTACACCGTGACCCTCACCGTGACCGACGAACGAGGCCTCACCGGCACCAATTCCAAACAGATCACGGTGCAGCCGCGGCCCAACCAGCCCCCTGAGGCCGACTTCGACTGGGCCCCCGCCGAACCCGAGGCGGGCGACGTGGTCACCTTCACCGCCACCGCCTCCGATCCTGACGATCCGCCGGATACCCCCCTCACCTACGCCTGGGACTTCGGCGACGGGACCAGCTTGCCCCCCACCGAGAACAGCGAGGCCACCCACATCTTCGCCGCCGCCGGCACCTACACCGTGACCCTCACCGTCACCGACTCCCGCGGGGCCGAAACCGAAGTGCAGAAGGAAATCACCGTGGCCGAAGCGGTGAACGACCCGCCCCAGGTAACCGCCCTCGAAGTCACTCCGGCCAGTCCCGAAGCCAAACAGGAGATCACCTTCACCGCCACCGCCACCGATCCCGAGGACGACGATATCACCGACTGGGAGTGGGATTTCGACGGGGACGGCACCGTGGACGCCACCACGGTCGTAAATACCGCCACCTACACCTACACCGCCCCCGGCTTCTACACGGTGCGGGTGCGGGCCAAAGACGGCGGCGGCAGCAACAGCTTCGGCCCCTGGTACGAGGAGGAGTTCTACGTGCGGGGCACCGGGGCCGCGGCCATCGGGACCCGCCTCACCCAGAATCCAGTGGCCACCGAGGCGGTGATCGAGTTCTTCGCCCCCGCCGGGGCAACCGAGATCCGCCTGCGGGTGTTCGACCTCCTGGGGCGGCCGGTGTTCGAGTCCACCACTCCCACCGGGAATAGGTTCCGCTGGGACCTCACCGATTTGGGCGGGGACACGGTACCCAACGGGCTTTACTTCTACTTGATCACCGCCACCTTGGATGGGCGCACCATCCGGTCGGAGGTGGGGCGCATCCTGGTGCTCCGGTGAGGAGGCGACGATGAAGAAGATCACCATCCTTTGCTTGTCCGCGCTGCTGGGGGGCACGGTCCTGGCCCAAGGGCTGCCCAACCCATTCGACGTGGGACTGGGGGTACGGGCCATGGGGTTCGGGGGCGCCTATACCGCTCTGGCCCAGGGCACCGAGGCCCTGCTCTATAACCCAGCCGGCCTGGCCATGACCGCGGGCCTAAGGGGGGATTCCGCCTACTCTAGCCCCATGGGCCTCTACTCGGTCACCTGGATCGCCGGCGCCCTGCCCGGGTTCGGGGTCGGGGTGGCGTTCCTGTCCGCCGGCAGGATCGAAACCCCCGCCGGGGATCCTTTGGCTTTTTCTCACTTTGCCACCGTGGTGGGGGCGGCAGCGGCTGGGGAGGATATCCCCTTCCTGGGACGATTCCTACGGCTTCCCTGGCCGACGATCTTCGGCCTCGGCCTTAAATACGACCGGGTGAAAATGGACACCGAGGTAGGAGGCAACATAGCCCTGGACTTCGGCCTGTTGTCTTCGGTGGACCTCGCCTTGGGGACCGTTCGGTTGGGGATTTCCCTCACCGATTTCGGCGCTGGGATCGGCCTAGGGGAGAGGACGGAATCCTGGTCCACCTCCCTCGTCCTGGGGGCAGCCCTGGTGACCCCGGTCGGGTTCATCGTATCCGCTGATCTGGCGCTGGATCGGTTCGCCCTGGGGCTGGGCTGGGCCTTCAGGGGGGGGATAGAAGCCCGCGCCGGGCTCTCCAGCCAAGGAGGCGTGATCGGGCTATCATTGGGCTTGGGGGTAAGCTGGCAAGCGTTCGTGCTCGATTACGCGTTCACCACCCACCCGGTGCTGGGACCGTCCCACCGGCTTTCCCTCGGGGTGGTGTTCGGCCGCTGATCTTGACCGGGTAGAAGGGTTCCGTACACTTCCTCTCGCCCGGAGGGGTGGGTGAGCGGCCGAAACCGCCGGTCTTGAAAACCGGTGAGCCGCAAGGCTCCGTGGGTTCGAATCCCACCCCCTCCGCCAGCCTGTCTAAACCCGCCCCCACCATGGCATAACCATAGCGGTGGCGCCGTAGCCAGCTCTGGGCCTGGGGCGCTCCGCGGTCAAGGGGGTCTAACAGCCGATGAGAAAGGGCATCCTAGTCGCGGCAGTAGCGGTATTGGTGGTGTGCGCCCTCCCCGGGCTGGCCAAAAACGAGGAGACCTACATCCGGGTGGCCAACGCGGCCATTGACCGTATCGTGGCGTTCGCCACCGAGAGGATCCAAGAAGCGGATACCTACAAGGAGATGCTGTTTTGGGCCGCTTGGGCGGAATTCCACGTAAAGCGGGTGTTGGCCTGGCTGGAGCGGATGATCGGCCCCGTGGAATACGAGGTCTTCTACGTCACGGTTTACAACGAGAAGGTGGGGCGCTCTGTTACCTTCGACCCCATCCATGTGATTGGAGGTTGACCGAGACAGGCACCCCAGTCCGTGAACCGGGTGAGGAGAGCGTCGGGCAGCAGCCGGACGCCCTCGTGTTTTTCAGTACCATGAGGAGGCCATGAGCGAGGGAAGGCGGCCTGAGTTCATCCGCCAGCGCGGGGAGTGTCTCTCCCGGACGGCAAAGGGGAACACCGAGATCCGGCTACTGGCCCAGGCGGAAGGGGTGGAGGTGCTGCGCCAGACCGTGGCCAAGGGGGCCATGTTCTACCTGGACTCGGCCGCGGAGTGGCAAGGATTCGAGTTCATCTATCT
>DQVA01000320.1 GCA_015661965.1 Candidatus Bipolaricaulota bacterium | reverse complement strand
GGGGGGGTCATAGATCAGGAACCTATCCGCTTCCAGCAGCTCCTCTTCTGATTGGACCCCCAGGAATTCCGGGCCTTCGCGCCAGATCAGGGTGGGGAGGCCCAGTTCCTGGGCCCGGGCGGGCAGGGTCTGGAGCGCCCCCTCCGCCAAGGTGACCTCGGCCCGCAAATAGTTGGGCGTTTCCCCCACGCTGGCCAGGGGAACCGCCGCCACGACCAGTAACAAAGCCAACACGCGCATAGCATCGCCTCCTTTTGATCAATCCAATATACACTCGGCTGCGAGCCCGGTTCCCTCCGGTAGGGAAACCGGGGCCGGCAACCCCGGACCGACCACCGGGGACAGGGGGGAACGAGAGATCAGGATTTTAGAAGATATTTAAACCAGCCAAGCCCAAACGCGGTTAGCCCGGCGGCCTCCGCGGTGAACCCTCTGTGTCTTTGGGGAAAAAGCCCAGAGGGCCCGGGGCCTTCGGCGGTTGAGTCCGGTGTGGCTTGCCGGGGGCCGCTGCGCTCAGCCGCGGCTGACCACGATCTCGTCGATCAGCCCATATTCCTTGGCCTGCTCGGCCGACATCCAGAAGTTGCGGTCGGTGTCCCGCTCGATCTTCTCCACCGGCTGGCCGGTGTGCTTGGCGAGCAATTGGCTGATGCGGCCCCTGAGCCGCATGATCTCCTCGGCCTCGATCTTGATGTCTATCGCTTGCCCCTGCACCCCGCCCCAGGGCTGGTGGATCATGATGCGGGAGTTGGGAAGCGCATACCGCTTCCCCGGCTCCCCCGCCGCCAGGAGCAGCGCCGCGGCCGAGGCGGCCATGCCCACACAGGTGGTGCGGACCGGACACTTGATGAGCTGCATGGCGTCGTAGATCGCCAGGGCGGCCGACACATCCCCACCGGGGCTGCTGATGTACATGTCAATGGGGGCCTCCCGGTCCTCCCCCTCCAGGGACAGGAGCTGGGCCACGATGTAGTCCGCCGCGCCGGGATAGGGTTGTCCCAAGTACGAGGGGACGATGGTGCCCGAGACGAAGATGATCCTCTCCTTGAACAGGTTGTGGAACACGAGGTCCCGGAGGTTCATCATCCTTCTTTCCTCTTCGTGGAACTGCGCTTTCACTCCCCGCCTCCTTTGGCGTTGTCGATAATCCAGTCCGCCGCCCGCCGGAATATCAGCCTGCCCCACATGCGGTCCGGCTCCACCCCGGCCTTTTCCGCCTCCTCCCGTAGCTCCTCTCTGGTGGGGAGGAGCCCCTTCTGCTCGGCGATCCTTTGAGCCAGGATCTCCCGGCGCAAGCGGCGACGCACTGCCCCCTCCACCTCGCCCCGCAGCTCCGGCTTGATCCGCAGGGCTTCCATCTCCTCCTCGGTGGCCTGCTTCAAGAGGCCGGGCGGGGGCTCGAGCTTGAGCCAATCGGCCAGGGCGTCCAGGGCCGCCAGGCGGAAATTATGCCGCCGCTCCGCCTCCTTCTGGGCGAGGAGCTGCGCCCGTACCTTCTCCACCAGCGCCTCCCAGGACTCCTCCCCCAACGAGGCAGCGGCCTCATCCTCCTCCGGGATCAGGAGACGATATACCCCCACCACCTGGAACTCCTCGGCGTGGCCCTCCTCGTCCTTGAGCACCACCGAGGTCCCGGACTCTGCCCCCACCAGTTGCTTTCCGAGGGGCCGGGACGGGTCGATCTCCGCCTCCCACATCCGCTCCCCCTGGGCGATGCGCACCACGTCCCCGGCCTCGGCCGGGGCTCCCTTCGGCTCCAGCACCGCCGCCTGGCGCCGCACCTCCTCCAGCACCCGCTTCAGCTCTTCCTCGGTCACCTCCGCCGGCGGGGGCTCTTCCAACCGGAGGTCGAGCTCGTCCGGGATCTCCAGCTCCGGCAGCACCTCGAATGTGGCCGTAAAGGACAAACTCTCCCCCCGCTGGAATTCCACCTCCCCCACCTTGGGGGTTGTGACCGGCTCCAGGGAAGCCCGGTCCAGGGTCTTCCCCAGCCATTCCCGGATGAGGAGGTCCCGCAGCTCCTCCTCGAACTCCCGCTCCCCGTAGCGGGAGAGCACCAGATGCCGGGGGGCCTTGCCGGGGCGGAACCCGGGGATCATCACCTCCCGGGAGATCTCCTGCAGCAAGCGCTCCTCCATGCGGCGAACCGCTTCCCGGGGGACGGTTACCGTCACGGTCACCACGTCCCCCTCCCGCTTCACCTCGAATCCCTGTAGCTCGGTTTCCTCTGCCATGGGTAGCGGCATTTTACCAGGCTCTGATGGAGAACGAAACTGGTTTCTTTTAGCCAGCCCGCTTGCGGGCGGCCAGGACCCCCTCCCAGGGGAGGGAGTTGACCACATCCTCCGCCTCGGCCCAGCCCCGCCGACAGGTGATCACCCCCAGCTCCAGGAAGTCCAGGTGCTCCGGGGCGTGGGCATCGGTGCCGATGAGGAGCCTTACCCCCACCCCGATCGCCTCCCGGATGTGCGCCGCCGAGAGGTCCAGCCGTTGGGGGTTGGCGTTCACCTCCAGGATGGTGCCCGCCTTGGCCGCCCGGTGGAACACCTCCTCCCAGTCCGCCTCGTAGGGAGGGCGCTCGCCGATGAGCCTGCCGCTGGGATGCCCGAGCACATCCACGTATTCGTTTTCCACCGCCCGGATCAGCCGCTTGGTCATCTCCTTTTTGGGGATGCGGAAGTGGGAGTGCACCGAGGCGATCACCAGATCCACCCGCTTGAGGAGCCTCTCCGGCACGTCGATGGACCCGTCCCGAGCGATGTTCGCCTCCACCCCGGACAGGATCCGAATCCCCCTCAGCCGCTCGTTGAGCCGCTCTATCTCTTCCACCTGCCGGAGCAGGTCCTCCTGGGACAGGCCCCTTATCGCTTGGGAGAACCGGAAGTGGTCGGTGACGGCGATGTAGGAAAGCCCCCGTCTTTTCGCCTCCTCAGCCATCTCCTCGATAGTGGCCTTCCCATCGGACCAGTCGGTGTGCACGTGCAGATCCCCCTTGATCGCGCGGGGCTCCACCAGGGCCGGAAGGGCCCCCTCCTCGGCGGCCTGGATCTCCCCTTGATCCTCCCTGAGCTCCGGCGGGATGTAAACGAGGCCCAGGGCGCGATAGATATCCTCCTCCCGCTCTCCGGCCAGGCGCTCCCCCTCCCGGGAAAACAGGCCGTATTCGTTCAGCTTCCACCCCCGGGCCACCGCCCGCTCCCTGAGGCGGATGTTGTGGGCCTTGGAGCCGGTGAAGTACTGCAGGGCGGCCCCGAACGACTCCTCGGGCACGATCCGGAGATCCACCTGCAGCCCCCCGGAAAGGCGCACCGACGACTTCTTGGGGCCCTGGGCCAACACTTCCTCCACCTCGGGCAGGGACACGAACGCCCGGGCCGCCTCCCCCGCCCGGTCGGACACCGCCAGGATGTCCAAGTCCCCCACCGTCTCCTTCCCCCGCCGCAGGGAGCCGGCGGGCTGGATCCGTTGGAACAGACCGGTGGCGGAGAGGCGCCGGCATAGGTCCCGGGCCAAGGGCAGCGCATAGCCCAAAAGCTCCCGCCGCTCGGCCCGCTTGGCCTCGGCCAGACCCCGCAGGATCTTCTCCTCGATCTTGGGCCCCAGCCCTTTGATGTTCCGGATCAGGCCCTCCTTGGCCGCCCGCTCCAGGTCCTCCAGCGTCCTGACCCCCAGCTGGTCATAGAGGAGCTTGGCCGTCTTGGGCCCCACCCCCTCCACCTGGGTCAGGGTGTACAGGTCCACCGGGAGCTCCGCCTTGAGCTCCTGGTGGTAGCC
>DQVA01000327.1 GCA_015661965.1 Candidatus Bipolaricaulota bacterium | reverse complement strand
TCACCCCTAGGGGCCATGGTGCCACACACACGCTTGACCCACCTCAACTGTCCTTTCTAACCGGGTTCTTCAAAAAACCTTGTCAAAGTCGGGTCAGGTGAGGCGGGCCAGGATGTCGCGGGTGTGTTCTCCCAGCAGGGGCGGAGGGAGGGGGGAAGGGGGATTGGCCTGGGGCAAGGGGCAGCGCACGGTGGGGTAGCGGCCCAGCTGGGGGTGTTCCACCTCGGTAAGGAGCCCGCCCACCAGGCCCGGATCGCCGAACAGCTCGGAAAGCGAGTTCACCGGCCCGGCCGGGACCCCGGCGGCCAAGAGCCGCTCCACCCACTCTGCCCGGGGACGCTTCCGGAACACGTCCTCCAGGATCGGGATGAGCTCTTCCCGGTGGGCCACCCGAGCGGGATTGGCGGCAAAGCGGGGATCCCGGGCCAACTCCGGCCGGCCTAACACGTGGCACAAGGCCCGGAACTGGCCATCCGTGCCCACCGCCACCATGAGGAGGCCGTCCGCCGTCGGGAACGCTTGGTAGGGGACGATGTGGGGATGGGCAGTGCCCAAGCGCCGGGGTTCCTCCCCGGTGAGCAGGAACGCCTGGCCCACGTTGGCCAGGGCCGCCACCGAACACTCCATGAGGCTGAGCGCGATCTCCTCCCCCTCCCCGGACCGGGCCCGGGAAAGCAGCGCGGCCAATGTGACGGCGAGCGCCGCCCAGGCGCACAGGATATCCACGATGGCCACCCCCACCTTCACCGGCCGTTCCCCCTCGCCGGTGATGGCCATCAGGCCCCCCATGGCCTGGATCAGGGCGTCGAACCCCGGCCGCTCGTGGTACGGCCCGGGCGGAAACCCGGAGATGGAGACGTAAACGAGCTTGGGATTGAGCTCCTTGAGCTCGGGGTAGGAGAGGCCCAGCCGGTCAGCCGTCCCCGGGAGGAAGTTGTGGATGAGGACGTCGCTCTCCCTGATTAAGTGGCACAGGGCTTCCCGGCCCCCAGTGGCTGCTAAGTCGAGCGCGATCCCGTACTTGCCCCGGTTCACCGCCAGGAAGTATGCGGACTGGCTGCCCACAAACGGCGGGCCCCAGCGGCGGGTCTCGTCCCCCACCCCGGGACGCTCCACCTTGATCACCTCCGCCCCCAGGTCCGCCATCCACATGGCCGCCAGTGGGCCGGCCAGGATGCGCGACAGATCCAGGACCCGGATGCCGCTGAGGGGTTTCATGCCTAAAAGAGGGGAAGTTCCTGGGGGCCTTCATCCAGGGGGATCCTGATCTCCCCGTACAATCCATCGTAGCCCGGCCGGATCTCTAGTTCCCGGGCCCGCACCCTGCGGATGGCGGTCAGGATCCGGGGCGGAGTGCCTTGGGAAAGCTCCTCCTCCGAGAGCTCGAGCAGGATGCGGAACTCGCTCCCAAAGCGGGACACGAGCCTTAAGTACTCATCCCGCACCCCTTTCGTATCCCGCCCCTGCCCCAGGGCTTGAGCGATGATCTCCTCCAAGGGCACGAGGGACTTGTAGGGGATGGCCCCGGGCGGGCGGACACCCTGGGGCCGGTCGGCGAGTGTCTCCACCCGGTGCATCACCCCCACAGTGAGGGGGCGGCCGCACACAGGGCAGCGACCCCCGTGGGCCCGGGTCTCCTGGGGGGAGAGCACCACCCCACAGGCCCGGTGGCCGTCGTAGTGGTATTTCCCTTCCTCGGGGAAGAACTCGATGGTGAAGAGAAACCTGGTCGGGTCCCTTTCCCTGATGGCCGCGATCAGGGCGGGGTAGCTGGGCTCGGGGAGGTCGAAGGCGCACGCCTCCCGGCCCAGGCGGGCCGGGGAATGGGCGTCGGAGAAGGACACCAGGCTCACCCGGTCCAGGGCTGACAGGCGCCAGTTCATGGGGGGATCCGAGGAGAGGCCCGTCTCGATGGCGAACACGTGCCCGGCCGCCTCCCCCAGCGCCTCCTCCAAGGAGTCGAAGCCGGAGTTGGCCCCGAATATTGAGTACCAAGGGGTCCAGGCGTGGGCCGGGATCACCGCCGCCTCCGGACAGGCGCCAAGTACCGTGTTGACCAGCCGCTCCCCGGAGGCCCCGAACGTGGGCCGGCCATCGGCGGCCAGGTTCCCCAAGCGCGAAAGTTCCTTGTTGATCCGGGCCGCGGCCTGAAGGTGTGGGGCCAGGATGAGGAAATGCACCCGCCGCACCCGGCCGGCCTGGGACCAGATGGCCGAAAGCTCGGCCGTGAGGAGGAACAGGGTTTCCCCGTAGCGGTAGATCCCTTCCCCGGCGGGCTCCAGGCCCGTGGAAAGCTCCCGGAACCAGTCCGGGTGTGTGAAATCGCCGGTGCCGAGGATATCGATCCCCTTCCAGCGGGCCCACTGGGAGAGGTGCGGTAGGTCCATATCGCGGCTGGTGGCCCGCGAGAACCGCGAGTGGATATGAAGATCGGCAATCAGTCTCATAACACAGCCAGTATAATGCCTTCCGCCATGCAGGCGCTAGTTCTATATGCCTCCTTGACCGGGAACACCAAAAAGGTGGCCCGGGCCATGGCGGAGGAGTTGAACGCCCCCGCGGTGGACGTGCAGCGGGAGCCCGTTCCCGATTTGACGGGGGTGGGGCTGCTGGTTGTGGGGGACGGGGTGTACTTCGGTCGGCCCTCCCGGGCCATGATCCGAGCGTTGCAGGGTATGCCGCCCCTTCCCGGAGTGCGGGCGGCGGTGTTCGGCACTTACGGGGCTTGGCCTCAGCAGCGCCGCAAACTGGAGCGGCTCCTCGCGGCCAAGGGGATGGAGATCATCGGGCAGTTTTTCTGCCCGGGAGTGGATGCCCTGTTCTATCCCCTCAGAGTCGGCCGGCCGAGCGAGGGGGACCTGGAGCGGGCCCGGGCCTTCGCCCGCGAGCTGGCGCGAAAAGCGGGCTATTTACCTTCGGAGAGCTCCCGATAGACCCGGTCCAGGTTCACCCGATGCAGTTCCCCGGCCAGGCCGGAAAGGGCGTCTGGGGATAAGCCGAATTCGGAAAGCGGGATTTCCAGGATCTCCCGGCGGGATTTTCCCCGCTTGATCGCCGCGGCCACCCGCTCCCTCAGCCGCTCAAGGTAACGGATATTACATTCGATCATCCCCCGCGCGCCCTCCCCGGACAGGACCTGCTCATGGCCCAGCACGATCGTCTCCCCCTGCCAGCGGCCAAGGAGCCCCCGCAGGGTCGCGAGGAGCTCCTCCCGGTCCCCGGAGGCGAGGTAGGGGATCGGAATCACCGTGTCCCCACAGATCCAGACCCTCTCCCCTGGGAGCTCCACCAGGAGGCCGTCCGGGGAGTGGCCCGGGGTATGGCGCAGCAGGAGCTTCCTCCCCAGGTCCGGGGCGAGCTCCTCGGCGAAAGTCACGTGGGGTGGGCGGAGGGGCGGGGCACGGAAGCCGGCCAGGGCGCGGGCGAAGTAATCCGCCTCGCCGGGGGCGGTCCGCTCCCAGAACGGCCAGAACTCCCGCTGGGCAATGACCAAGGCCTCCGGGAAGTGGGCCATGCCGTAGGCGTGGTCGCCGTGGGCGTGGGTGATGGCAAGCCAAGTGATCTCAAGGCCCTGGGCCCGGGCGAAAGCCCGGATCCCGCTGGCCTCCTCCCGGAACATGGGCGGGTCCACCAGCAGGGCCTCCTCCCCCAGCGAGATCAGGGTGGAGAGCAGCCCGGCGAACCCCTGGGAGCGGAAGGCCCACACCCCTGGGGCGACGGCTAGCGGCCTTGCCGCCCGAGCCTTTTCCCCCACAGCCAGCCACCGGCGAGGAGCAAAAGCCCGATTACGAGCAGGATGGAGCTGACCGCGGTGGACGGGGTCTTGATGAGAAACCCGATCACCAAGCCCACCAGGGCCGCCCCCACTGCCCACACCAGCTGATACAGCCAGAACGCAAACGACCTCATGACCCTTGGAGTTTACACCTCCTCAGCGATGGCCCGCTCAGTGCTGGAAGGTCTGAATTTTTGGTCACTCATCTTTCGACGAACAGGGGCACGTGCCGGAACCCTTCCACGTCCACCAAGCCCCGGTCGGTGAGCTTGAGCTTGGGGATCACCGGCAGCGCCAAGAACGAAAGCTGCATGAAGGGATCGGAGAGGGTACAGCCCAGCCCCCGGGCCGCCCGCGCCAGCGCCTTCCCGGCCCGGGCCACCTCCTCCAAGGGACGGTCCGACATCAGCCCGGCGATGGGCAAGGGGAGCTCGGCCAACACCTCCCCACCGGCCACCGCCACCTGTCCCCCGCCCAGCCGCACCAAGGCCGCCACCGCCGCGTGCATGTCTGCGTCATCGGTCCCCACCACCACGATGTTGTGGGAGTCGTGGGCCACCGTGGAGGCAAGCGCCCCCTCCTTGAGGCCGAACCCCTGGACCAGGCCCAGCCCTACGTTCCCCGTGCCCCGGTGCCGCTCCACCACCGCCAGCTTGAGGAGGTCCCTCCCGGGGTCGGCGACGACTTCTCCCCCCTTCACCGCGGGCGAGGCAAGAAGCTCCTCGGTCACCACCTGACCGGGGACGACCCCGATTACCCGGACCTTGCCCGCCGCGGCCGGGATGGCCAGCGAGAGTTTCCTCAAGTCCACCCGCATCGTCCCCCGCACCTCGCGGGAGTCGAACCGGGGGAGGTCCACCACCAGCTCTCCCCCTTGGGCGGCCAGCCTCCCCTCCACGAACGTCTGCTCCACCTCCACCCGGGTTGGGTCGGACAGCACGAGGAGATCGGCCCGGTAGCCCGGAGCGATGGCCCCCAGCTCCGGGAGGCCGTAGGCGCGGGCGGCGTGCAAGGTGGCGGCGCAGAAAGCAAGCTCCGGGGCGATCCCCCCGGCGATGGCCTTCCTCAATGCGTCATCCAGATGGCCCTCCTCAAGCAGGGTCTCCGGGTTCCGGTCGTCGGTGCAGAAGTGTACGAACGGGGCGGTGCGCCAGGAGAGGAGGGGGAGCAAGGCCGCCAGGTTCCGGGCGGTGGTCCCTTCCCGGATGAGGATGTGCAGCCCGGCGTTGAGCTTTTCGACCGCCTCGGGGTGTCCGGTGCACTCGTGGTCGGTCCTGGGGCCGGCTAGGGCATAGGCCCAGAGGGCGGGGCCGGAGAGCCCGGGGGCATGGCCGTCGATGGGTTTTCCCCTGGCGGCGGCGAGCTTGGCCCATACCTCAGGGTCCCCATCCACCACCCCGGGGAAGTTCATCATCTCTCCCAGCCCCAACACCCGGGGCCAGGAGAGGACTTCCCCGATCTCGCGGGCGGAGAGCTCCGCCCCGGCCGTCTCCAAGGGGGTGGCGGGCACGCACGAAGGGGCCATCAGGTAGACCCGCAGCGGCAAACCCTCACTGGCCGCGAGCATGTAGCTGATCCCCGCCAGCCCGAGCACGTTGGCGATCTCGTGGGGGTCGGCGATCACGCAGGTGGTCCCATGGGGCACCACCGCCCGGGCGAACTCCGCCGGCGTCACCTGGGAGGACTCGATGTGCACGTGCGCGTCGATGAACCCCGGCACCAGGTATTTTCCGGACAGGTCCACTATCTCCCTCGCCGCCTGGGCCCCATAACCCACGATCCGGCCGCCGGCCATCGCCACGTCCCGGCGGGAAAACTCCCCGGTGAACACATCCAGGACCAGAGCCCCGGTGAGGAGGAGGTCCGCCGGGGCCTCTCCTCGGGCCACCTGGGTCAAGCGCTTTTCATCTTGCACCGTCGGATCACCGGAGGAGAGCTTACCCCACGGCGTGGGCTTGTACCCAAGCGAACCCCTGGTACATCGGCCTAGGGGCCATGGTGCCACACACACGCATGACCCACCTCAACCGCCCTTCCTAAGCGGGTTCTTCAAAAACCCTTGTCAAAGTCGGGCCTGGGCCAAAGACCCAACTTTGACAACTTAGGGCAGGTTTCCGAGGGGTCGATCCCTTAAATACGGCATTTCCGGCCTCCCCCGAGAAATTTCGCCCCCTTCT
>DQVA01000302.1 GCA_015661965.1 Candidatus Bipolaricaulota bacterium | reverse complement strand
CAACAGGGAGGCCCCGCCCCCGTACACCCGGGGGAGATACCCCTGCCAAGAGAGGCCCAATCCCAGCACCGGGTAAGGCCGCCGGGAGAAAGAGAGGAGCAAGTCCCCGGCCGGCATCCAGTAAATGCCGGGGTGGCCCGTCTCCGGCTGAGCCCACAGATGTCTGACCAGCACGATCTCCCCGATCAAGGTGTCCGTCACCCGGGCGAACCCCCACAGGGTAGCGTCGCGGCCGTAACGCACGAACCCTTCAGCCGCCATGGCATCTGGGTATACTGCCCATCCGAACCGGTCCAGGTACTGCACCTGGACTGCCCGGGAGCTGGGATCCGCCCGCACCAGAAAGCCGTCCAGTGGGAGCTCGTTCCTGGCGGCGGCCAGCACGAACTTGGTGGGCCACACGTTGTTCAGCCGGTCCGTGTCCAGCACGTAATGGCCGGGGTCCACCACCACCTCACGTACCGGGAACGGGGTATCGAACACGAGGAGCTCGTATCGGCCTTCCCCGGGCGGCCACACTTGGGTCATGGTCTCCCCTTCCGGCCCCCTCACTTCCACCTCCACCAGTAGGAACCCCTCCCCCTCTCGGTACAGGTGGACGGTGGTCTGGTAGCCGAACTCGGTCTTGCGCCGGGTCACCCGGTCGATACCGTAGTCGGCCTTGGCATCCCCCCACACCCAATACTGGAAAAAGGTGGTGAGGTCCTGCCCGGCCCGTTCCTCCAGGATCTCCTTCAACTGGCCCACGGTGAGGATGCCGGCCCGGAAGCGGGTTGCCACCTCGCGCAGCACCTCATCGAACAGCTCTTCCCCCACCAGGTGCGCCAGGGCCCGGAACACCAGGTAGCCCTTGTCGTAGATCCGGACACCACTTGCCTGGGCGTAGTCCACCTCGGCCAGGGGTTTCACCACCGCCTCGTCGAAATCCCGGAACGCGATCCCCAGGTACGGGAGTTCCGTGAAGTGCTCCCGCAGGTTGACGAAGCCCACCATGCTCTCCGCCAGGACTTCCCCTAGACCCTCCCGCTCGAACTGGAACACGTTCCCGCCCTCGGGCTCGAACTCCCGCTCGAACCAGGAGATGGCCGCGTATTGGGCCAACCCCTCGGAAAGCCAATTCTCCGCGTCCAAGTCCACCCCTATCCCCACCCCCCACCATTGATGGGCGAGTTCGTGGGCCAATACGAACCGGCCATAGCGGGACAGCATCCCTTCCACCGTGAGGTTGACCCGATCGAAGAACCATTTAGGGAGGAACAGGATGCCGTCCGCGGCCATGGCCACCCCCACCTGATTGGGATGCTCCACCAGGACCAGCCTGGGATAGGGATAAGGGCCGAATCGGCGCTGATAGTGGTCCAGGATCTCCGGGATGTAGGTGGCCAGGGCGCGCACCTTGTCCTCGTCCCCGGGCAGGGCCACCGCCTCCAGCTCCAGTCCGGCCAGGTCCAGGTGGATGGGCACAAGTTCCCGTTCCGGGGCCAAGAACAGGGCGATGGAGCGGACCGGCCCCGGGAAGGAGATGTGCCAGATTGTGCCTTGGTCCCCTGTTTCCACCTCCACCTCCCCCGGCAGCACCGCCCGCCATTCCGGGGGCATCCGCAGCGACAGCTCATAGGTGTAGGCGGGCAGTATCAGGGGCCAATAACCCCCTTGCGGGGGGGAAATGGGGATGGGGTGCCAGCCGAACCGCCAGGTGTAAAAGTGGGAAAGACGACCCGGGGCCCCGGTCCGGACGTGGGGGAAGCGGGTGCGGAAGTCGATCCGCAGCTGTCCCTCCCCTCCGGGGAGCCCCACCTCCAGCAGCACCTCCTCCAGGGAATAGGTCTGGAGGGTGGGGGGGGCAGGTAGGAGCTCGAAGGGTAGCTCCCTCTCCCCGCTGGGGCCGGCCCATAGTACCCGCTCCACCACGGTCCAGGCGGGGTCGAACCCATCCACATATTGTTCATCCCGGGCCCGGCCGGAGAGGTATGGGTTCTCCTCTTTGCCCAAGTTGGCGAGCAGGGCGAAGTGGGCCACCTCCGGGGGAGAGTCCCATGTCACCCACATGCTGCCGGAGATCACCTGCTCCTCCGGGAGAAACCGCGCTTCCAACTTCACCGTGGCCCCCCAGACCACAGGGCAAAAAGTGAAGGTGGCCAGCACCAAAACCGCACACCAACGGCACCTACGGGACTTAGGCAACTATGCTCCTTTCATTCCTGGGCGGGCTCTTCCTGAGGGAGGAGGGTGACCCGGACCGAGGTGATCTCGCGCTCGGTGGCCCCCTCCACGGTGAGCAGGGCCCGGTCTATTTGGAGGCGGGCCCCGGGATCGGGGATGTCCCCCAGCTTCTCCAAGATGAGGCCGGCGATGGTCACCGCCTCGTCCTCCGGAAGCTCCAATCCCAGGGTCCGATTGACCAGCCTCACCTCCGCATCCCCGTCCACCACCGCTTCGGCGGCGGATATGCGCCGGATGAGCTGTCGGGATCGGGGGCGGTCGTACTCATCCTCGATCTCCCCCACGATCTCCTCCAGGATGTCCTCCAGGGTCACAATCCCCGCCACCCCACCGTACTCGTCCACCACCACCGCCATGTGCACCCGTTCCCGTTGGAACTCCCGCAAAAGCACGTTTACCGGTTTGGTGGTTGGGGTGTAATAGGCCGGACGCAACAGTTCCCTGAGGGGGGTCTTTTGGCTCCCGTTCACCACCGTACGTAACAGGTCCTTCACGTACAGGATGCCGATCACGTTGTCCCGGTTCCCCTCATATACGGGATAGCGGGAGTGGCCGTCCTCCACCACGAACCGAAGTACCTCCTCAAGGGGGGTTTCGGCCTCGATGGCTTGCATCTCCGTCCTGGGGACCATGACCTCCTCGGCGGTGATCTCGTCCAGGGTCAGGATGCGTTTCATCATCTCCCCGTCCTGGACCGGGATGATCCCCCGTTCCTCCCCTTCCTCGATGAAGGTGATGAGTTGGTCCTCGGACAAAGGGGTCCCCTCCCGGGACAGGAGCTCCTCCCCGAACGGGCGCAGCATGCCATGGGACAGGGCCCGTAAGGCCCGCACCGCCGGGAAGGTGAACCGGGTGAGCTGCCACACCGGCACCAGCACTTTCAGGGCCACCGCCTCCGCCCGGTTCTTGGCCAAGTTCTTGGGGGTGATCTCCCCGAACAAAAGCAGCAGCGCCGTCATCACGAACGTGGTGACCAGTCCGGACACGTACGCGGGGAGTCCCGCAGGCAGCAATCGCAAGAACAGCAAGGTGGCCAACGCCGAGGCCCCCACGTTCACCAGGTTGTTCCATACCAGGAGGCAGGTGATGAGGTCGTTGGGCTCCGAGAGCAGGTGCTGGAGGGCCTTGGCCCGGCGCCGGTCCTTTTCCCGCTCCAACAAGTGCTTGAGCCTGAACTCTGAGATGGACGTAATGGCAGTTTCCGACCCGGAGAAGAACGCGGACAGGGCTAAAAGGATTATCAACAAGATACTTTGCGATCCTGGCGACACCCTTTACATCACCTCGGACCCGATTATAACGGGTCCCAGGGGGGTGTGGGCCCCAAGGGGCCCCACACCCCGGGACAGATGGCCGTACAATTGGCCCCGGGGACCGGGGCGGAGGACTGGGGGGGTCGGGTGGGGAAGGGGCAAGGAGGAGCCTTGGATTGGGAAGAACTGCGTCGGCTATGCGAGTTGATGCGTGAGGAGGGGCTCACCGAGCTAACGCTTGTGGAGGAGGGGCGCAGGATCACCCTGCGCCGCCCCGGACTGGGGGTATCGCCCCGGGCGGCGGAAGCCCCGCCTCGGCCCGAGCTGGAGGAGGAACTGATCCGCTCCCCGGTGGTGGGGACCTTCTGGCGCCGGCCCGCCCCGGGGGAGGACCCGTTCGTGGAGGTGGGGGAGCGGGTGGAACCCGGACAAACCCTGTGCGTCGTGGAGGCGATGAAGGTGATGAACGAGGTGCGGGCCGACCGGGCCGGGGTCATCGAGGAGGTGTTGGTTGAGGAGGGCCAACCGGTGGAATACGGCCAGCCCCTGTTCCGCCTCCGCCCCTCCTAGAATCGTGAAAACCGAAGCACTCTATGATCCCCGTTCCCTCTGCAATTAAGCAGCTATGGAAAAGGTGTTGATCGCCAACCGGGGGGAGATCGCCCTGCGGATCCTGGAGGCCTGTCGGGAGGAGGGTCTATCGGCGGTGGCGGTGTTCTCCCAGGTGGAGCGGGAGGCGCTGCACGTGCGGGAGGCGCCGGAGGCGGTGTGCATCGGCCCGGCGGATGCGGCCAGGTCTTATCTCTCAATTCCCGCCTTGATGGCCGCCTGCGAGGTAACCGGCGCCGATGCCCTCCACCCGGGGTATGGGTTCCTGTCAGAGTCCGCGGAGCTGGCCGAGATCTGCGCCGCTCACGGGATCACGTTCATCGGTCCTCCCCCGGAGGTACTGCGGTTGGCCGGGCATAAGGTGGCCACCAAGGAGCGGGTGGCCCAGGCCGGGGTGCCGGTGCTCCCCGGGTCCCCCCCGTTGGAATCGGGGGAGGAGGCGGCCGCCTGGGGGGCACGGCTGGGGTACCCGTTGCTCCTCAAGGCGGCCGCCGGGGGAGGCGGCCGGGGGATCCGCATCGTGGGGAGCGAGGAGGAACTGCGGGCCCTGTACCCCCGGGCCCAAGAGGAGGCCAGGCTTGCCTTCGGGGATGGTACCCTGTTTCTGGAGCGTTACATCCCCTCCCCCCGGCATGTGGAGGTTCAGATCCTGGCCGATGCCCAGGGGAACGTGGTCCACTGGGGAAGCCGTGACTGCACCGTCCAGCGGCGGCATCAGAAGTTGGTGGAGGAGGCGCCGGCGCCGGGCCTGCCCCCGGAACTGAGGGACAAGATGGACCGGGCTGCAGTCCAGGCAGCCAAGGCGTTGGGCTACGTGGGGGCGGGCACGGTGGAGTTCCTGGTGGAGGGGGAGGAATTCTATTTCATTGAGCTCAACGCCCGCATCCAGGTGGAACACCCGGTGTCCGAGGCGCTGGTGGGGAGGAACCTGGTGCGGGAACAGCTGCGGGTGGCCAAGGGGAAGCCCTTGGGGTACCGGCAGGACCAGGTCGAGCTGTTCGGCCATGCCATCGAGTGTCGGGTCAATGCCGAGGATCCCAGCCGGGGCTTCCTCCCCTCCTGCGGCCGACTCACCATCGAGTGCCTGCCCGGGGGGATCGGGGTGAGGCTGGACACCGCGATATTCCAAGGGATGGAGGTAACGCCGTATTACGACCCGCT
>DQVA01000123.1 GCA_015661965.1 Candidatus Bipolaricaulota bacterium | reverse complement strand
GTGGCCACCGGGGAGCTCCTCCGCACCCTGGAGGGGCATACGGATTTGGTCTTGTCGGTGGCCTTCTCCCCGGACGGGCGGTACCTCGCCTCGGGCTCCCGGGATGACACCGTTAGGTTGTGGGATGCGGCCACGGGGGAGCTCCTCTATACCCTGGAGGGGCATACGGATGGTGTCGAGTCGGTGGCCTTCTCCCCGGACGGGAGGTACCTGGCCTCGGGCTCTGATGATGGGACGGTGCTCCTTTGGGACATGGAGTTTGCCATCAACCTGCCGCCGGTGGCCCGGTTCACCTTCCGCGCCTCCCCCACCGGCACGGAAGTGTGGTTCGACGCCTCGGAGTCCCATGATCCCGATGGAGGGATCACAAGGTACGAGTGGGACTTTTATTCCGACGGGGAATACGATGCTTCGTTGGTCGATCCGGTGATCGGGTACGTGTTCCCCAGCCCCGGGATCTGGGAGGTGACGCTGCGGGTCACCGACGACCGGGGCGACATGGCCACGGCGAGCCAACGGGTGACGATCGGGGATAACCTGCCGCCGGTGGCGGAGTTCACGGCGCCGGAAGCGATC
Source organism: Candidatus Bipolaricaulota bacterium (assembly GCA_015661965.1). Lineage (GTDB taxonomy): Bacteria > Bipolaricaulota > Bipolaricaulia > Bipolaricaulales > Bipolaricaulaceae > UBA3574. Next base: position 2,201 of record DQVA01000123.1, on the reverse strand, counting down.
CGCACCAACGTGGAAGCGGAGTTCGATGCCTCGGCCTCCTACGACCCCGACGGCGAGATAGTCAGGTATCAATGGGACTTCGACGGGGACGGGGTGGTGGATGCCGAAGGTCTTAAGGTGACCTGGACCTTCAGCGAGGAGGGGATCTACAAGGTGACGTTGATCGTCACCGACAACGAGGGCGCTACTTCCAGGAAGGAAGTGGAGGTGATGGTGAAGGTACTAGGATGGAGGTGGGAGTAGAGGTGGAGGTAAGCGGTGGTGGCCCGGCGTGACTCGAAGCCGGTAGGAGCTGTTCACCAAAACTGGGGCCCGCGACTTACCCTAAGAATTGTGTATGGTTTCGAGGTCTCCGGCAAGTTTTTATCGCATAGCTAAGATCTGCAAAAGATCATAGCTTTCAGCCTTCACTGCCGGCACCGGCCTCCGCCATTAACGGTCCTGTAGGTTCACTAGTTGGATGAAGGAGGTCACCTTCTAAGGCTTCCTTGCACGGAACCAGTCGACGGCGCGGCGTAGGGCCTCCTCGGCCGGGGTCTGGGGCAGGCCCAGCTCCTCCACCGCCTTCCTGGGGGAGAAGAACATGTAGTGACGGGACATCCGGACCGTGTCCGGGGTCATCCTCGGGGTGCCGCCGGCCAGGCGACACCAGGCGGCGTTAAGGTAGGAGAGGGCCAGGATGGGGTGGTAGGGGAGCCGCACCCGCGGGGCGGGAAGGCCCGTTATCCCGGAGAGGGTCTCCAGCAGCTCCCGCATGGTCAGGTTCTCCCCGCCCAGGATGTACTTTTCCCCGACGCGCCCTTTCTCCGCGGCCAGCAGGTGTCCCTCCGCCACGTCGGAGGCGGCCACCACGTTCATCCCCGTATCGAGATAGGCGGGCATCCGCCGATTCAGGAAATCCACGATCACCTGGCCGGTGGGGGTGGGCTTGATGTCGTAGGGCCCCACGGGAAAGGTGGGATTGACGATTACCACCGGCAATCCCTTCTTCGCGTAGGCCAGGGCCACCTCCTGGGCCAGGTACTTGCTCCTCTTGTAATCCCCGATGATCACCTTGGGGTTTACCGGGGTGTCCTCGTCGGCTGGCTGTCCGTCCTCCCGCAGGCCCAGGGCGGCCACCGAGCTCGTGTACACCACCCGCTCCACTCCCAGCTCCAGCGCCGCCTGGAGCACGTTCCTGGTGCCATCCACGTTCACCTCGTAGAGCAGGCGGCGGGGCCGGACCCAGAACGAGTACATGGCGGCCACGTGGAACACAAGCTGGCAGCCCTCAATGCCCCGCTTCACCGAGGGGAAATCCCGCACGTCCCCGTGGACGAGTTCTATCGCGAGGCCCTTCAGGTTGCTCCGATCGGAGTTCGGGCGGACCAGGGCCCGCACCTTGAACCCCCGCGCAAGCAGCGCCCGCACCACGTTGGCGCCGATGAACCCCGTCCCCCCGGTAACGAACGCCCTCATATCCCCTCCTAGGTACCCCCGGTTCCGTAAACCGAGGGTAAATCTACCGGGATAGCCGTCGCCTGTAAAATGGCGCCACGTTCGCCATGGGAGATCAGGTGGTGGAAAAAGGGCTGAGGAAGGTATACCGCCGGGTGGACCAGGTCACCGCCCTCAAGGGCGTTTCTTCCGCGTAGGGACGGGCGAGCCCCAAGGCTACATCGGCCCCAATGGGGCAAGGCCACCACCCTGAATCCTGGCATCGCCCTGTTCCCCACGGCGGGGGGAAGTCCGCGTCCCGGGATATGTCCCCTGCCGTCGGGGGCGCGGTTTACGATCTCCGGTACGGCCTCCCTCATTTTGTACTCCGCTCCCAGCGGTGTCGCGCTCGGGGGCGCCGGTACAAACCCGGCTCGGACGTGAGGCTACCCCCCCATCCGGTAAACCGGCTCACCGTCGATCAACACCAGCTCTACCCGACTCCTTGCTACATCGAACGGATGGGCGGACAGCACCACCAAGTCCGCGTCCTTCCCCGGGGAAATGCTTCCCACCCGATCGTCGATCCCCAGGATCTCCGCGGGGTACAGGGTGATCGCCTTGAGGGCCTCCCCCTCGTCCATCCCCTCCCGCACCGCCAGGGCTGCGTCGAACAGGATGTATTTAACCGCCGACATCTGGTCGGTCTGGATGGCCACCTTCACCCCGGCCCGGGAGAGGACCACCGGGTTCTTGGGGTTCATCCCCCGCAGCTCGTACTTGGT
>DQVA01000029.1 GCA_015661965.1 Candidatus Bipolaricaulota bacterium | reverse complement strand
GTTCCAGCCCGGGGCGCGTCCGGCCCCCCCGGAACAGCCCCTGTTCGCCCAACCCCCGGCCCGGCAACGGCCATGGCGGCTTCTGGGCCAGGTGAAGGACTCCTACCTGGTGGTGGAGACCGAGGCGGGGCTGGAGCTTGTGGACCAGCACGTGGCCCACGAGCGGGTGCTGTTTGAGAAATGGCAGGACGGGGCGGAGCTAGCGGTGCAGGAGCTGCTGGTGCCGGTACAGATCGAGGTGCCGTTTGACCGGGCCGCGGCCCTCAGGAGGGCCTTGCCCCAGCTCCGCCGACTGGGGGTGATCCTGGAGCCGTTCGGGGACCGGAGTTTCCTCCTCCGGGGTTGGCCGGCCCCGCTGGCGGACCGGCAGGCGCGGCTGGGGTTCGCGGGGCCCATCCTGGCCCTGGCGGACCTGCTTCTCTCCGGGGAAGCGCCGCTTGTGGAGCTGTGGCGGGAGATCGCCTGTGCCGCGGCGATCAAGGCCGGCACCCGGCTCTCCCGGGAGGAGCAGGAGGCGCTGATCGAGCAGTGGAAGGGGACCCGCGAGCCGGCCCGCTGTCCCCACGGCCGCCCCATCGCGATCCAGATCCCCTGGGAGGAGCTGGCCAAGCGCCTCCGCCGCTGAGACTCAGATGACGGCCAGGTAGCGGTCCAGCTCGTAGCGGTGCACCTGGGCTCGGTACAGGTCCCACTCGATCCGCTTGTTCTCGATGAACTTCTCGAAGATGTGGTCCCCCAGGGCCCGGCGTACCAACCCGCTTTTCTCCATCTCGGCGATGGCCTCGTTCAGGGCCCCGGGCAGCTCCTGGATCCCCCAGGCCCGCCGCTCCTCAGGGGACATGGCGAACACGTCCCGCTCCACCGGCTCCGGGAGGGGATAGCCCTGCTGGACCCCCTCCAACCCGGCGTGAAGCATCACCGCGAAGGCGAGGTACGGGTTGCAAGCCGGGTCCGGGGCGCGGAACTCGATCCGGGTGGCCGCCTCCTTGCCCGGCTTGTACATGGGCACCCGGATCATGTTGGACCGGTTGCGGCGGGCCCAGGTGATGTACACGGGGGCCTCATAGCCCGGGACCAGCCGCTTGTAGGAGTTAACCCACTGGGCGCATACCCCGATGATCTCCCGGGCGTGGCGCATCACGCCGGCGATGTAGCCCTTGGCCACCTGAGACAGGTACATGGGATCGTCTGGATCGAAGAACGCGTTGTGGCCGTCTTGGTGGAACAGGGACTGGTGGGTGTGCATCCCGGAGCCGTTCTCGCCGTACAGGGGCTTGGGCATGAACGTGGCATGGAGGCCGTGGCGGCGGGCGATCTCCTTCACCAGGAAGCGGGTGGTCATGAGGGAATCGGCCATGGTGAGGGCGTCGGAAAAGCGGAGGTCGATCTCCTGCTGACTGGGGGCCACCTCGTGGTGGGCGGCCTCGACCCCGATCCCCATCCCCTCCAGGGCCAGCACCGTCTCCCGCCTGAGCTCGGTCCCCTCATCCGGGGGCACCAGGTCGAAGTAACCGCCCCGGTCCAGCACCTGGGGGGCCTCGGGGGTGCGGAAATAGAAGTACTCCACCTCCGGGCCCACGTACATGGTGAAGCCCATATCCGCTGCCCTGTTGAGGGCCTGCTTCAGGGCCCAGCGGGGGTCGCCCTGGTAGGGGGTGCCGTCCGGCTGGTACACGTCGCAGATCAGGCGGGCCACGTTCCCCCAGGGCAGCACGGCGAACGTCCCCGGATCGGGCTTTACCAGCATGTCCGACTCATCGATTCTGGCGAAGCCGTGGATAGAGGAGCCGTCGAAGCCGACCCCCTCCTCCAGGGCCCCCGGGAGTTCTTCGGCGGTGATCTCCACGCTCTTCAGGTTGCCGAGGAGGTCGGTAAACCAGAGCTGCACGAACTTGATCTCCTCCTCCTTCGTCCGCTTGAGCACTGCCTCCCTAGGGTCGATCCCGGGCACTGACGATCACCTCCGCCGCAAACGATGGCGGATTATACCGGAAGCCCCCCGGGATGTTTCGGCCCGTGGGCCGGCTCAGGCGACCTTACCCCGGGATCTTTGGGGGAGGAAGCGGATGTGCACCGTGCCGGTTTCGTCTCGTTCCACCCGCGCCTCCACCCCGAACGCGGCCCGCAGGTTATCCCGGGTCAACACCTCCTCCGGCGGCCCTTGGGCCAACACCCGACCTTGCACGAGCAGTGCCATCCGATCCGCGAAGGCGGCCGCCAGGTTGAGGTCGTGCATGGCCGCCAACACCGCCAGGCCCTCCCGCGCCCTCCCGGCCACCAGCTCCATCAGCTCCAGCTGGTGTCGCACGTCGAGGTGGGCGGTGGGCTCGTCCAGGAGCAGCACCCGGGGCTCCTGGGCCAGGGCGACGGCCAGGAACACCCGCTGCTTCTCCCCGCCGGACAGGGTGGAGAACCGCCGCCCCTCGTGCTCGGCAAGCCCCACCGCGGCCAACGCCCGCTCCACCGCCTCCGCGTCCCGGGGGGTCAACCGGTCGGGGAACCTCAAATGGGGGAGCCGGCCCAGTTCCACCAGCTGCCGTACGGTGAAGTCAAACCCCACTTGGGGGCGCTGCTCCACCACGGCCAGCCGGCGGGCCACCTCCCGCGGGGGTAGTCGGCCCAGCTCTTTGCCGTCCAGGTACACCGCCCCGGCGGAGGGGGGGAGGGCGCCGGAGATGGCCCGCAGCAGGGTGGTCTTCCCGGCCCCGTTGGGCCCCACCACCGCCAGCAGCTCCCCGGGGGGGAGGTCCAGGGACACCTCGGCAAGCACTGGCCGGCCGCGATAGCCGGCAGCAAGCCCCCTGATCCGCACCTTCATCGCGCCCTCCGCCGCACCAAGTACAGGAAAAACGGCACGCCCAACAGGCCGGTGACGATCCCCACCGGCAGTTCCATGGGGGCCAGGGCGACGCGGGCCAAGGTGTCGGCCAGCACCAAAAACAGCCCCCCGGCCAGGGCGGCCGCCGGGAGCAGCACCCGATGATCCGGTCCCACAAGGAGCCTGACCACGTGGGGGGTGATCAGGCCCACGAACCCGATGGTGCCGCAGAAGGCCACCGCGGTGGCGGCGAGCAACGTGGCAGCGGCGATGAGAAGGCCCCGCAGCCGGCCGGGATGCAGCCCCAGGTGGCGAGCCCCTTCCTCCCCCAACGCCAACGCGTTAAGCCGCCTCCCCCACAGCGAGAGCACCAGCGTGCCCACGATCACCACCCCGGCCAGCACGTGCACCTCGGCCCAGGCCGCCCGCCACAGCCCGCCCATGGTCCAAAACAGGATCTCCTGGAACCGTCGGTCCCCGGCGGTGAGGAATAGGACCAGCCCGGTGACGGAGGAGAACAGCGCCCCCAGGGCCACCCCCACCAAGATCAGCCCCAGCTCGCCCCGGGCGGGGCGGGAAAGCCACCACGCCAAGCCCACCGCCAACAGGCCCCCGGCCGCCGCCCCCAGTGGCACCCCCCAGGGGGCCGTCC
>DQVA01000308.1 GCA_015661965.1 Candidatus Bipolaricaulota bacterium | reverse complement strand
CCCGGGCAAGGTCCCGGTGGGGCGCGTCCACCAGCCGCTGATCGGCGGTATAGCCGTGCACGGTGGTAAGGAATCCGTGCTCGATCCTGAACGCGTCGTGCAGTACCTTCACCACCGGCCCCAAGGAGTTGGTGGTGCAAGAGGCGGCGGACACGATCCGGTGCTCTTCCGGTTTGAAGTCCATTTCGTTGATCCGGTACAGGATCTGAGGGATCTCCTTTTTCCGCGTCCCTTTAGGTGGGGCGGAGATGAGCACCCGGTTGGCGCCCGCCTTGAGGTGGAGCTCGGCCTTCTCGTACTCGCGGAATACACCGCTGGATTCGATGACCACGTCCACCCCCAGCTTTCCCCAGGGGAGCCTTTCCGGGTCCTTTTCCGCGAGGAAGGGGATCTCCCGCCCGTCGACCACCAGCGCCCCGTCCTTCCCCGCCACCTCGAAGGGCGCCCGCCCGTACACGGTGTCGTACTTCACGAGATGAGCGGCCGTCTCCGGGGAGAGAAACGGGTCGTTGATCGCCACCAGCTCCAAGGGGAAGCCCCGCTTCTGCAATACCCTGAGGGTGATCCGTCCGATACGCCCAAAGCCGTTGATCGCTACCTTCGCCATGCTCACTCCTTTCTACAGACGCTGAGGAAGTACTCGTGTACCCGCGTGTCCTGGGTGAGTTCCGGGTGGAAACTGGCTGCCAGGATCCGCCCCTGGCGCACCAGCACCGGTCGTCCGGCCCAGCGCGCCAACACCTCCACCCCGGGGCCCACCTCCACCACCAAGGGGGCGCGGATGAACACCGCCGGCACCTCCCCCAAGCCGTCCACCGACAGCCGCTCCTCGAACGAGTCCACCTGCCTGCCGGTGGCGTTCCGCTCCACCGCGATGTCCAGAAGCCCGAGGAAGGTCTCCTTCCAGTTGGTGATCCTTTTGGCGAGCAGGATCATGCCGGCGCAGGTGCCAAAGGCGGGGAGACCACCTGAGAGCTCCCGTTTGAGCGCTTCCGCCAAGCCGGTGGCCTGCATCAGCCGCCACATGGCGGTGGACTCGCCCCCGGGGAGCACGATCCCCTTGAGGCCGGCAAGGTCTCCCGGCTTGAGCACCGGCATCGCCGCCACCCCAAGCCGTTCCAGGGCGTTCAGGTGCTCCCGCACATCCCCCTGGACGGCCAGCACCCCGATCCTCATCGATACTGCATCAGCTCTTCTTGGGGGATCTTGTCGATCTCCACCCCGGTCATGGGCTCGCCCAGGTCCTCCGATATCTCAGCCAAAAGCTCCGGATCGTCGTAGTGGGTGCAGGCAAGCACGATGGCCCGGGCCCGCTTGTCGGGGTTTTCGGACTTGAAGATGCCACTTCCCACGAACACCCCGTCGGCGCCCAGAAGCCGCATCAGGGCGGCGTCAGCCGGGGTGGCGATCCCCCCGGCGGCGAAGTTCACCACCGGGAGCCTCCCCTGCTCCCGGATCAGCTCCAGCACCTCCACCGGGGCCCCCAGCTCCTTGGCGTAGGACACAAGCTCCGCTCGGTCCATTCCCTGGAGCTTTTTGATCTGGTCGTTGAGGATGCGCATGTGCCTGACCGCCTCGACGACGTTGCCGGTGCCGGCCTCGCCCTTGGTGCGGATCATGGCGGCGCCCTCCGCGATGCGGCGGGCCGCCTCGCCCAGATCCCGGCAGCCGCACACGAACGGCACTTTGAACTGCCATTTGTCGATGTGGTGGAACGGGTCGGCCGGGGTCAACACCTCCGACTCGTCGATGAAGTCCACCCCCAGCGCTTCCAGGATCCTCGCCTCGGCGACGTGTCCGATCCGTACTTTGGCCATCACCGGGATGGACACGGCGTCCATAATCTCCTTGATTTTCTTGGGGTCGGCCATCCTGGCTACGCCCCCCTGGGCGCGGATGTCAGCCGGCACCCGTTCCAGGGCCATCACCGCCACCGCCCCGGCCTCCTCGGCGATCTTGGCCTGCTGGGGGGTGGTGACGTCCATGATCACCCCGCCCTTGAACATGTCGGCGAAGCCCGTTTTTACACGATAGGTGCCCTTTTCCATTGCCCTCACCTCACGGGCACAAGTTGTCGATCAAAGCATTATACCTGTCGAAAACCCGGCTGCATCCACCTCCAGGAACCCCGGCCGGGCATCGTCCCAGTCGGCGTAGGTTCTTACACTGAGTGTGCCGGGCTTGGTGGTGCTGCGGCCAGGTAGGGGCTTGGGGCGGCCACCGCGCCGAAGTAGCCGGTGAGGGCCATGAACTCGTCCAGGATCCGGCTCTTCTCCTTGCGGCTTGCCCCGATGTATCTTGGTG
>DQVA01000189.1 GCA_015661965.1 Candidatus Bipolaricaulota bacterium | reverse complement strand
GGGAAAGCGGTGGGATGCAAGGTCAGCTTGGGGGGACGAAGCAATCACGGCAGCGGGCCTCGTAGGTCTCTTGCCCCCCGATCAGGATCTCCGGCCCCCCCCGGGCCGGCTGGCCAGCGATAAGCCGTTGGGACCGGGTGGCGGGGCCTCCACATACCACACATACCGCCTGGAGCTTCGCTACTTCATCCGCCAAAGCCAGTAGTTCCGGCATGGGGCCGAACGGCTCCCCCCGGAAGTTCAAGTCCAGACCGGCCACGATCACCCGTTTCCCCCGGGCCACCAGGGCCTCACACAGGCCGGGGAACTCGCCCCCGAAGAAGTGAACCTCGTCGAACGCGAACACATCGGTGTTCTGCAGTTCGGGCCCCGGGACGAGCTGGGAGAACGCCCGCCAGGAGATACCCGGGGGGAGGCGGTGGCAGGAGAGGGCGCGGCCGTAATGGGTGACCACCTCCTCCTCGGAGTAGCGCGTGTCGAGGGAGGGCTTGAAGATGAGTATGCGTTTCCTCGCTATCCTGGCCCGCTCCACCCGGCGCAGGAGTTCCTCGGTCTTGCCGGCGAACATGCAGCCGGTGATGACCTCCAGCTTACCTGCCATGGCCCGATGCTACTTGGGCAAACGGGGTTGCACAAGGAGTTGCAAAACCCCCGGTGGGGGAGTAAAGTCGCGTACCCATGGCGACGGTCACGATCAAGGGGGGGCTGCGCACGGCCGCTGGCACCGGGGGGTACTTGGTCAGACGACTGGCGTGGCAGGCGTTCTTATATGCGGTGCTCACCGCCGGGGCAGCCATAATGCTCCTCCCATTCGCCTGGATGCTTTCCACCTCCATAAAAACGGTGAGCGAGGCGCAACGGATTCCCCCGATCTGGATCCCGGCCGTGCCCCAATGGGGCAATTTCTTGCACGCTTGGGCTTCCGCTCCCTTCGACCGGTACTTTCTGAACTCCGCCTTCATCGCGGTCACCACCACCGTGGGGGAGGTGATCACCACCATCTTCGCCGCCTACGCGTTCGCCAAGATGAAGTTCTTCGGCAAGAACTTCCTGTTCACGTTGCTTCTCGGGACGCTCATGATCCCCGGGCAGATGCTGCTGGTGCCCAACTATGTCACCATCAAGCGGCTTGGTTGGTACAATACCTATTGGGCGCTCATCATCCCCTGGATCGTGTCCGTGTTCGGGATCTTCCTGCTGAGGCAGTTCTTCCGCACCATCCCGGATGAGCTATGGGACTCGGCTCGGATAGACGGGTGTAGCCGGGTCCGGTTCCTGTGGCAGATCGTGGTGCCGCTTTCGCGGCCGGGGATCGCCACCGTGGCCCTGTTCAAGTTCATCGGCTCCTGGAATGCCTTCCTGTGGGTGCTCATCATGACCGACAAGTGGCAACTGAGGACGGTGCCGGTGGGGCTGCGCTATTTCATGGACGAGATGGGGACGGAGTACCCGCTGCTCATGGCGGCGGCCACCATGGCCATCGTGCCGGTCCTGATTTTGTTCTTCTTCACCCAACGCCAGTTCATCCAGGGCATCGCCCGGACAGGTCTCAAGTGAGGGAGGTGATAGTGGGGGACAAAGGGGCTTTAAGAAGCGGGCGTGAAATTCCACGGAGGTGATGATGGTGCTTAGCAGGAAATGGTTATTGGTGGCAATGGCGGTGTTGGTGTTTGGGGCCCTGGCCCTATCCCAGGTGACCATCGAGTTTTGGCATGCCATGTCCCGGCGGCACGGGCCGATCCTGGAGACGTTGATAGAGCGGTTTATGGAGGAGAACCCCGATATCACTGTGAACCTGGTGTACCAGGGGAGGTATGGGGCGTTGTCCCAGAAGCTGATCGGGGCAGTGGCGGCCGGTGAGCCCCCCACCATCGCCCAGCAGTACGAGAACTGGACCACCCAGTGGCTGGACGCCTTGGTGCCGCTGGAGGACTACCTCGCCCCGGAGGTGCTGGCCGATCTGCACCCCCGCTTCCGGGAGATGAACACCTTCGGCGGCAAGCTCCTCACCGTGCCGTTCAACAAGTCCATCGTCGTGCTCTACTATCGGCCGGACTTGGTGCCCGAGCCCCCCACCACCTGGGAGGAGTTCCTCCAGCTCGCCTGTGAGCTGACGGTGGATGAGAACGGGGACGGGGTCCCTGAGCGGTACGGCACCGGCCTGCGGCCCCCGAACCCGGAGATCTTCCTCACCTTCCTGGCCCAGAACGAGGGCACCATCTTGTCCGAGGACTGGACCGAGGTGACCATCAACGACGAGCGGGGCCTGGAGACCATGGAGTTCATGGCCCAGCTCGCCAAATGCGCCCTGGTACAGGGTGGCTACCTGTCCGATCCGTTCGGCCAGGGCCTGATCGCCATGTTCGTCGACACCTCCGCCGGCTATCCCTACAACCTGGCCGCCGCCCAGGAAGGCGGGTTCGAGATGCGGGTGGCCAAGGTACCCTGCCACAAGAACTGCTCCTCCATGGTGCAGGGGACCAACCTGGGCGTGTTCGAGCTGGGCCAGACCCCTGAGCAGATCGCCGCTGCCGTCAAACTGATCGAGTTCCTGCTGCGGCCGGAGAACACCGTGTACTGGGCGGAGGAGTCCGGTTACCTGCCGGTCACCGTGTCCGGGTTCGAGTCCGAGGAATGGCAGGCGTTCATCGCCGAGCACCCGGAGCGGGGGGTGATGACCGAGCAGTTCTTGGAAGGGGGCTTCGGTCAGCTGCTCCATCCCGCTTACTGGGACATCCGCAGCCTGATCCTCACCTACTACGAGGCGGTGCTCCTGGGCGAGATGGAGCCCAAGGAGGCCCTGGACGCCCTGGCGGCGGAGATCGAGGCCTTGATCACCGAGTGAGAAAGGACCCCGGGTGGGGGGAGCCAAGCTCCCCCCACCCCTGATCATGCGGATACCGGCGGAATGGAGAAGCAAGCAGTACTGGTGGGATACCGGGCAGGCGTATCTTTACTTGCTGCCCGCCCTGATCATCTTAGGGATCTTCGTGTTTTACCCCTTCTTCAATGCTTTCAATCTCAGTTTCCATAAAGTTTATGTGGTGAAGAGGGTCGGGGG
>DQVA01000230.1 GCA_015661965.1 Candidatus Bipolaricaulota bacterium | reverse complement strand
GCCACAGGCGGTTGGGATAAGCTGATCATCCTCTGGGATACCGCCACCTGGCAGGTGGTGCGGACGCTTTCCGGGCACAGCTGGCGGGTAAACGGAGTGGCCTTTTCACCCGACGGGCAGTACTTGGCCTCCTGCTCCAGCGACCGCACCGTGCGCCTATGGGAAGTGGCCACCGGTCGGGAGCTCGCTGCCCTGGCAGGGCATGAGGACTCGGTGACGGCGGTGGCCTTCCGGCCACAAGGGGACCTGGTGGCCTCGGCCGGGGCGGATACCGTCATCATCCTATGGGATGTGAGCTCGCTCCTTTCCGGAGGTAGCCCTTAAGGGTGGACCGGGAGCCAGCGGCGCTCGGCGGCGGAGCGGGCCACCGCCTCCAGCACCGCCTGGGCGGCCACCCCATCCCGGAAGCTGGGGACCGGGGGCCTTCCCTCCCCGATGGCGGTGAGGAGCTCGCAGGCTGCGTGGACGAACGAGTGCTCGTAGCCCAGGCCGTGCCCGGGCGGCCACCAATTCCCCGCCCAGGGATGCTCGCGCTCCGTCACTACGATCCGCCGGAACCCCCGCACCCGGGGCGGATCATCCAGGGAATAGAACTCCAAAACGTTCGGGTCCTCGGCGTTCCAGCGGACGCTGCCCCGGGTCCCGTTCACCTCCAGATGCATGAAATTCTTGCGGCCGGCGGCCACCCGGGTGGTCTCAAATACCCCGGTGGCCCCCGAGGTGAACCGGGCTAGGAAGGCAGCCGTGTCGTCCACTGTGACCTCACCCAGGCCCGCGCCGTTCGGGAGGGGGCGCTGCTTTATGAAGGTGGTGAGCATCCCACATACCTCGGCGATCTCCCCCACCAGGAAGCGGGCCAGGTCCACGACGTGCACCGCCGTGTCCCCCAGGGCCCCGGAGCCTGCGAGCTCCTTCCTCATCCGCCAGGTGAGGGGGAGCCCTGGATCCAGGCCCCAGTCCTGCAGGTACAAGGCATGGTACTGCCTGATCTCCCCCAGGGCCCCGTCCCGGATGAGCTCCCGGGCCAGGCGCAGCGCCGGGAAGAACCGGTAGTTGAAACACACCATGTGGGGGACCCCGGCCCCCGCCACCGCTTGCAGCATCCCCTGGGCCTCCGCGAGGTCCCGGGCCAGGGGCTTTTCGCAGAGCACCGCCTTCCCAGCAGCGGCGGCAGCGGCGGCGATCTCGGCGTGCAGATGGTTGGGGCCGCAGATATCCACTAAGCTGACATCCTCCCGTGCTATCGCCTCCCGCCAGTCGGTGGCCGTGTGCTCGAACCCGAACCGCCGGGCGAACTCGGTCAGCCTCACCTCTTCCCGGCCGCAGGCCACCACCAGGCGGGGGAGCAGCGGGGGGTCGAAGAAGGCCCGCGCCTGCCGGAAGGCGTTGGCATGGGCCCGCCCCATGAACCTGGTCCCGATCACCGCCACCCCGATTTCCTTCATCGCTTGCCTCCTTTACTTGTTCACCGCAGAGATCTTTTCGCTCCCGCTACCACTTTACCGCTGCACAAAAAGCTTTAGAAGCTCCTCCCCCTCCCTTTCCCGGCGGCAGCTGGCCACTTCACAAAGTGCTGTTCGGAGGAAAATTTTTGGGGCTTTAGCGCTTTCGTGGTTGGCGGGCCTCCTCTGTTCTTTCCGTGGTTCAAGGAGGCTTGCTAGATCGCGCGGAACACCAGGCAGGCGTTCTGGCCGCCGAAGCCGAATGAGTTGGATAGGGCCGCCCGCACCCGGGCGGGGCGCACCCGGGGAACGTAATCCAGATCACATTCAGGGTCGCGGGCCCGCCAGGTGACCGTGGCCGGAAGCAGCCCTTCCACCAGGGCGAACAGGGCCGCGCCGGCCTCCACCGCCCCCGCCGCCCCCAGCAGGTGCCCGATCTGGGATTTCGTAGAACTAACCGGCACGTCATAGGCCCGGGCACCCAGCAACGCCTTGATGGCCGCTGTCTCCGCCCGGTCGTTCAGCGGGGTGGAGGTGCCGTGGGCGTTGATGTAGTCCACGTCTTCGGGCGATAGACCAGCGGAGTTAAGGGCCGATTCCATGGCCCGCCTGGCCCCCTCCCCATCCTCCGGCGGGGCGGTGATGTGGAAGGCGTCGGAGGACTGACCGAAGCCGGCGAGCTCGGCCAGCGGGGCGGCGCCCCGGGCACGGGCATGTTCCTCGGACTCGAGCAGCAACATCCCCGCCCCCTCCCCGATCACGAATCCATCACGCTGGGCATCGAACGGGCGGGACGCCGTTTGCGGGTCGGGGTTCCGCGAGAGGGCCCCCATGCGATCGAAGGCGGCGAACACCAGGGGGATCAGTACCGATTCCGCCCCCCCGGCCAGCGCCCAGTCCACCAGCCCTCCCTTCACCCAGCCCCAGGCAATCCCGATGGCGTGGGCGCTGGCGGCACAGGCGGTCACCACCCCCACGCTGGGTCCCTTTACCCCCAATTCGATGGACACCTCCGCCGCCGGGGCGTTGGGCATCATGATGGGGGCCAGGAACGGGGAAACCCGCTCCGCCCCCCGCTTGAGGAGCACCAGGTGGTTGTCCACCAATGCCTCCATGGCCCCGATCCCGGTGCCCACCGCCACCCCGCCCCGGTGCGTGTCCCCGGGGGAGAAGCGGGCGTCTTCATATGCCAACAGGGCGGCAGCCACCGCCATCTGGGTGGCCCGGCCCATCCGGCGGGCCCGCTTGGGGGGGATCAGGGCCAGGGGATCAAATCCGTCCGCTACCCCAGCCACCTTCGACCTAATCCCGGCTAGGTCCACGTCCTCGTCCACCCGGCGGATGGCCACCCTGGCCTCCCGCAGGCCTTGGAAAAACGCAGCCCGCCCCACCCCCAGGGGACATACCACCCCCAGCCCGGTCACCCAAACCCTAGGCAACTTCCGTCACCTCATCGGCCAATACCACCACCCCCTCCCGGCGCACGTGGACCAGGCCGGCCCTGACCCGGAAGGCACGTTCTCCGGACTCCGTTACCAGCCGCAGCGGGGCATCCTCCAGGGCGAAAGCGGCCGGGGCATGCCCAGGCAGGATCCCAAACCACCCCTCCACCCCTTGGGCGTACAGGGCTTGTACCTCCCCTGAGAACACCTGTCGCTCAGCAGCCAGTATCTTCAGGTGCATGGGGAAAACTATAGCCAGACCTGGGGGGATGCGCTAGCGGGAAAGCTGCACCTCCCGAAACTCAAGGAGCAGCCGCTCTATCTCCTCAAGCAGGGCTTCAGCCACCTGCAGCCTTCCCAAGGCAGGGAGCGGCAGCCTGGCCAGCCCTTGCATGGTGCGGACCAATTTGATACCCAGTGGTTCTCCTTTCCCGCCACAAGCCCGGCACAGGAACCCACCCTCCCGCGAGGACCAGGTGAGCTCACCCTCCCCGCCGCAGCGGAGACAGCCTCTAAGGTGCGGGGCGTGACCGGAGACGGCAAGGAGCTTCAGCAAATACCCGACTTTGAGGGGTCCGGGGGGGGTGCCTGTCTCCAAGCCCTCCAGGAACTGCCACGTGAGCCGGAACGGGGTTGGATCGGGTTGGCCCTTTGGCACCAACCGAAGTGCCCATGTCAACCCGGTCAGCGCTGCTTCCAGGCGCGGTAGCTCCCCCTTGATGCGGGGAAAGGCCCGGCGTAGGTCCACATCCTTAAGCAGCGCCAGGCCCCGACGTCGGTAATAGATGACCTCCACCAGGTTGGAGACGTCCAGGGCGGCACCACCTGGCCGTCCCAGCCGCCGTGCCCCCTTGGCCAGCACGTCCAGCCTTCCCTGGGAGGGGGTGAGCAGCACTGCGATGCGATCCGTCTCCGCATGGTTCTGGGTGCGGAGGACGATCCCGACAGCGCGGGAGAGCTGGGCCACGTTACTCCGGCGCCCCCTCCAGGATCTGGACGCCCTGGGAGGCGCCGATCCGGCTTGCGCCGGCCTGGATCATGGCGAGGGCGGTCTCGTAGTCCCGGATGCCGCCGGCGGCCTTCACCCCCAGGGAGTCCCCCACCACCCGCCGCAGTAGGGCCACGTCCTCCCGGGTAGCCCCCCCGGGCCCAAAGCCCGTGGAGGTCTTGACGAAGTCCGCCCCGGCGGCCTTGGCCAAGATCGCCCCGGCCTCCTTCTGCTCGTCGGTGAGGAGGGCACATTCGAGGATCACCTTGAGCACGATGGGCCGCGGGGCCTTATCGATGGCCTCGCGCACCGCGCGGATGTCCGAGAGCACGTACCGGTAGTCCCCCGCCATCAGGGCAGCTACGTTGACCACCATGTCCACCTCGTCCGCCCCGTCGTCCACAGCCGCCTTGGCCTCGAACGCCTTCACCGCGGGGAGGTGCTGGCCATGGGGGAAGGCGACCACGGTGCACACCTTGACCCCGGAGTCCCGCAGGAGCTTGTTGGCCAGGTCCACGTAGGTGGGGGGGATGCACACCGCTGCGAACCGGTATCGTTTAGCCTCCTCACACACTCGCTCCACCGCGGTCCGGTCGGTGGCCGGTCCCAGTACCGTGTGGTCAATGAGCTTTGCCAATTCCGCTTTCCGCATCCTCTCCTCCCTCCTCAGAGCTCGGTGGACCAAGCGGCCGTCTGCCAGCGCAGCAGCCGCCCTGGCACCACCTCCACCCCCAGGCCCGGCCCCTGTGGCACCGGGATCGTCCCCCGAGCGCTGAGCTCGAACGGGGGCACGGCGATGTCCTCCCGATAGTACCTACTGGTGGCGGAGATGTCGTGGGGCAGGGTGAACCCGGGCAGGGAAGCGAGGGCCGCGTTCAGCGCCCGGCCGATCCCGGTCTCCAGCATGCCCCCGCACCACAAGGGAATCCCGCGGGCCTGGGCCAGCGCGTGGATCTCCAGGGCCGCCGTAGGCCCCCCTACCCGCCCCTGCTTCACGTTGATGATCCGACAGGCGGAAAGTTCCAATGCCTCCCAAGCCCGATGCGGAGAGCTGATGGATTCGTCCAGACAGATAGGGGTGGAGAGCTCCCTGCTCAGCCGCGCATGGCCCACTAGGTCCTCATGCCGCAAGGGCTGCTCGATCATCATCAGCTCGAACCGGTCGAAGTCCCGCAAGTGCTCCACGTCCTCCCAGG
>DQVA01000271.1 GCA_015661965.1 Candidatus Bipolaricaulota bacterium | reverse complement strand
GGCGCGCAGGAAGAAACTCACGTACATGGTCAGGAAGGGAGCCGCAATCGCCGTCAGTATCAGATAGGCGGCGATCCTATCCCAGCCCCACCTCATCTTCTCCCACATCATCACACCTCGATCTTCCCCCGCTCCAGCATCCGCCGCATGCCGAAGGCCTTGATCAATATCAGGAGGAGGCCCACATTGACGATCACGAGCATGGCCATGATGCTGGCCCCGTACCCGTAGCGATATTGGTTGAACGCCGCGTGGTATCCGTACAGGGCCCACACCTCGGTGGCGTAGTAGGGGCCGCCTCCCGTGATGAGCATGATGTAGACGTAAGAGTTGATAAAGGACATGAGGTGCCAGGCGGTCATGGTGAGGATGGGCCATTTGAGGAGCGGGACGATGACATAGCGCACTATCTGCCACTCCGAGGCCCCGTCCACTTCCGCTGCCCGGGTGAAGTCCCTGGGGATGCTGGCTATGGCGGAGCTGAACACCAGCATGGCAAGGGAAATGCCCAAGAAGCTGTTGGCTAGGATCACGATCAACATGGGGTAATGGATGAGCCAGTGCAAAACCGGCAGGCCCAGGGCGGCTCGGATGCCATTGAACAGGCCGTAGCGTGTCCCCTCGAACGACCAAGCCCACAGGAACCCCCACACCACCGGCGGGATCGCCCGGGGGATGAAGAACACGGTGCGGAAGAACAGCCCCGCCCCTCGGTGCATGCGCATGGACAGGACCGAAAGCAGGAGGCCTCCCAGCACGGTGATCGGGAGAGACCCGGCCACGTAGATCAGGGTGTTGGTGATGATCTTGACTATGAACGGGTCCTGGCCCCCTACTCCAAACAGACGGGCGAAGTTCGCCAGGCCAATGAAGTTCCACTTGAGGGCTCGGCCCATGTCGGTGAAGGCGATGAGCAAGGTGAGGACCACCGGGATGAAATAAAATAGGAAGATAAGCCCCAGGCTGGGCCCCATGAACGGCAGCAGCACGGCCGCCTTCCCTAACGGTTTCCTTCTCACGGCAAAAGAAGGGGCGGGGGCCCATACCCCCGCCCCTTGAGCCCTTTGTCTATGGGACTATCTCCCCGTCGGGGATTTCGGCCTGGAACCAGGCCACCAAGTCCTCCAGCACCTGCTCGGGGCTCACCACCCCGGCCTCCACGCCCTTGATCCCCTCGAAGATGCGTCCCACGAAGTCCCAGATCCGGGGATGGATGGGCACCGGGACCACCGCCTGGGCGGAGGGCGCTACCCGCAGCACGTACTCCACGTCGGTGAGCAGGTCCAGGGCTGACTTCCGGTACGGGGGCCGCAGGGAATAAGCGGAGTGGATGGCACAGGCCTCTGGGGAAGTGGCAAGCATTATGAGGAGCATGGCCAGTTCCGGATGCTGGGACTGAGAGGTAACGAAGTAGAGAGGGATATCGGACACCGACACCGCCTTGCCCCCGGCTGCCTTGACCGCCTCGGTGGGCGGGAAGGGCAGGAACCCGAGGTCGTTCTCCAGCGCCTCGTCCGTCAGGCCGTACTTGGCCTGCCACTCCGCCGGGGTGCCCACGTGACTGGCCAAAGTGGCGAAGGTCTTGCCCTCCACGAACGTGCCGTGGATGGTGGACCAGGCCGGGGGCTCCGGGGGGATCACCCCCTGCTCCACCATCTCCTTGTGCCAACTAAAGAAGGCGAGGAGTTTGCCCCGCTCCAATTCTAAGTTCCCGGTTTCAGGGTTGTAACAGTCGATGCCGAACTCCAAGAGCCGGGCGTAGGTGTTGGAGCCCTTCTTGGGGCGGTGCAGGATCCCGTACTCCACGAGCCCAGCGTCCACCGCCTCCTTGGCCAGCCGGGCCAGGGTCTCCAGGGTGGTGTCTCCGTCTGGGGGGAGCAGGGCGGTGATCTCCTCGTCCGAGTAGCCCAGCTCCCTGAGCACGTCCCTGCGGTACCACACCCCCGCGGGGGCGATGTCATGGGGGATGCCCCAGATCTTGCCCTCGTAGGTAGCCCCGCCCCACAGGTTGGAATAGAAATCGAAATAGTTGAGCTCCCAGAACGTCCTCACGTGCTCGTCCATGGGGACGATGAACCCCTCTGCGGCCAGCTCGCCCGTCTCCCGCATGGTCACGATGTCAGGAGCCTTGCCAGCCGCGAAATCCAGGTAGAATTTCTCCGCAAACGGTCCCCATTTGAGCTCGGAGAACTCCACCTGCACTTCCACCCGGACGTTAGCCCCCGCTGCGGCGAGAATCTGGTTCAGGCGTTCAGCTGCCAGTTCGAGATTGGTGGCCTTCTTGATCGCCATCGGGCCTGGCCCGATGACGTACGCCTTCAATGTGATCGTTTCGACCTGCTGAGCGAGCAAAAGTGTGCTAAGCCCAAGAACACCCATAAGCAGAACACCGATCATCCTCTTCATGTTACTCTTCCCTCCTTACGTTGGG
>DQVA01000004.1 GCA_015661965.1 Candidatus Bipolaricaulota bacterium | reverse complement strand
GATCATTACCAGCTCTTCCTCTACCCGGAATTCCTTCACCATGTAGGGACCGCTTCCAGCATCGTGGGTAAGCAGGAATTCCTTTCCGTAGTCGCCCATATCCCCGTACGGGCCGGGACGTTTGATGTTCGCCTCGACAAGCTCCTTGTTCAGGATGTAGAGCCGATACAAGGTGGAGAGGAACGGACCGAAAGGCTCTACAAGGTAGAACCTTACAGTATGCTCGTCCACTACTTCGGTATGGTCAATGCGGCCCACGAATAGGAACCCATACCCCTCGCCGATGGTGGTGATGCGATCCATGGAGAACTTGACGTCCTCGGCGGTGAGGGGGGTGCCGTCGTGGAAGTAGACGTCGTCCCTGAGGTAGAAGGTCCACACCTTGCCGTCCTGGGAGACATCCCAGCGGGTGGCCACGTGAGGCTGGGGGTCCCCGTTCACGTCCGGGTAGACCAGGGTGTCATATAGGTTAACGAACGATGACGAGCTGGAGAAATCCGAGCCCACCGCCGGGTCGATGTAGGTGGGCCAGGCGAACGTGATCCTGAGCACCCGCTCCCCGGCTGCCCAACCGAGCAGCCCGAAACTCACCAGTGCCAATACGCAAAGCCCTAAACCAATTCGCTTCACTCTCTTCACCTCCCAGAAATTACTGCACTTGATGAAACAGCCTACCCTTCCTCCGGCTCATCACCTCCCTTGGGTGGGGATATCATCTGATCGACAACCGCGAGGACCAAGGCGTCCAAGTGGTCACGGAACGCCTTGGGGTCATCCATGACGGAGTACTTTCCCTCGTCGATTCGCCGCCGAAGAGAAACCAGGCGATCATCCGCTATCCCCTCCCCTTCCAAGATCTGGATGAGACGGCTCGCGGCATCCACCAGGCGGAACGGCCCGTAAAGCGGCGTTTCATCCATGAGATTACGGGCGCTGGTGATCATGTAGCCAACGAGCTCAAACAGCTGTTCCTCAAGTTCACACCTGGCCACCGTACACCTCGTAGTGGAGCACATCTTTCCGCCTGGGCGGAGGCAGGGGCACCTCCTTGGGCCAACCCACGGAGATGAGGAGTATCGGCTCGATCCCTTCAGGAAGCTCAAGGAGGCGAGCCACTGCCTCCCGGTGAAAGGAGGCGATCACGCAGGTTCCAAGGCCAGCAGCATGCGCGGCGAGGAGGATATTTTGGGCGGCCATGGCTGCATCCACTGGGGCCAAGAAGCTCGCACCTAGCTCCCCGCCCTTCCTCCGGGCCTCCTCAAGGTCCTGACAAATGGCGATGACCGCCGGCGGATCACCGAGAAGTCCCGGGCTCACCGTCTTTATCCTGCGGAGCTGCTCTGGGCCGGTGACCACCACGAAATGCCAGGTCTGGGCGTTCCCCCCTGAGGGGGCCCAGATGGCCGCCTCGACGAGCTTTTCCAGGTGCTCCCGCTCCACCGGGCGGTCGAGAAACAGCCGCACGCTGCGTCGCCCCTTGATCGCCTCCCATACCTCCATCCTCAGCCCCCTCGCAGCCTGCGCGTCTCCCTCTCGTCGATCCTGGGGGGATCGCCCACCACGGCTACCCCGTAGATCTCCCGCGCCACTTCCGGGCTGATGTAGCCATCGAGGACATCCTCCAGGACCAGCTGGGGATCGCGTTTTTTGGGGTCGCCATAGCCTCCGCCCATGCCGGTGATGAACCGCACCACGTCCCCCTTCTTCAGTTCCCGGTTGGAGAACCGTCCCTTTCGCTCCACCTTTCCATCGGCGGTACGGATCTCCACCTCGTTGGGGGTGCCCGGGTGCCCCCCGGCCAGGCCCCAGGGGGGGAACCGGTTGCGGCCGAAGCTGGCGGTGACGTAGGCCCGGGAGTTGGTGATCCGGTAGTCCTTGATGAGGCCGAACCCCCCCCGCCATTGACCGTGGCCTCCATCGGCGACGTTCAGGGCGTACTGGTCCACGATCAAGGGATAGCGGGTCTCTGCCACCTCGATGGACAGGACATACGTCTCCCCGTCCCCGGAGCACACAAGGCCGCTTTCCCCGTCCTTACCTTTCCCGGCACCCCAACCGCCGGCGTTGGGCTCCACCGAGAAAAACCACTCGCCTGTCCGGTCATCAATCCCGCTCACGATCGTGCCGCACACGCTCAGGAAATGTCCGGCAGTGATCCGATCCGGCATCGCCTCGGCCAGGGCCTTCCACACCACGTCCCCGGCATAGCTATCGGATTCCCAATACGTGCTGACCGGTGCCGGGGGCTTGGGGTTGAACACGCAGTCCTCCGGCACGATGACCTTGAGCGGGGAGAAGAACCCCTCGTTGGTGTCAGCATGTGGCCCAACCACGGCCTTGTAGGCGAACTTGGCGGTGCTGAGGAGTGCCGACAGGGGAGTGTTGATCGGCCCCCGGCAGGTCTTTCCGGTACCGGTGTAGTCGATGATGAACTCGTCATCGGTGATTGTGATCTTGACCTTGACGAGCACGGGCTCCCCTCCCAGGCCGTCGTCGTCGATGTACTCCTCGGCGGTGAAGATCCCTTTTGGGAGGTTTTTAAGCTGGGCCAAGGCCTCCTGCCGCCCTTGTTCCAGGTAGATCTCGATCGCCTCAAGCACCGTATCGAGCCCGTATTTGTCGCAGATCTGGATTACCCGCCGGGCAGCCACCTGCAGCGATGCGGCCTGAGCTCGCATGTCGCCCAGGGTCATGTCGGGGATGCGGGAATTGCGGCCGATGATGTCTACGACCCCTTGACATTCCTGCCCCTTTTCGCACAGCTTCACCGCCGGGAAGATGATGCCCTCCTGGTAAACCTCCGTGGCGCTGGGGGTCCAGCTTCCCGGTTCCATCCCGCCGATGTCGTTCCAGTGGGCCTTGTTAGCGGCGAACATGATCAGTTTCCCCCGGTAGAAAATCGGCATGACCAGCACGACGTCGTTTTGATGGGTGGCCCCCCCCATGTAGGGATCGTTGATGAGGATCACGTCCCCCTCGCTGAGTCCCTCAACGCCGAACTTCTCCACCACGTCTTTCACCGCGTCGCCAAGCACCCCGATGAAGGGGGGGATTCCGTTGGCTTGAGCGATGAACCTCCCCTGTGCATCCGTCAAGGCCACCCCGTAATCCAGCACCTCGTAAATGACCGAGCTTTTGGCCGTCCGCCCAAGGGCCGCGAACATCTGCTCGGCTGCCGAGATGAGGGCTCGCTTGATCACCTCAACGGTGAACGGATCCATCCCGGTTTTGACCGTCATCTCGCCACCTCCGTGATGACCAGATAGCCACGCTCATCCACCACGACCTGCTGGTCCGGGCACACCACCGTGGTGCAGGCTGGCTCCTCGATGATCGCCGGCCCCAGTATCGGGTCCCCTGGCGGGATCAGGTCACGCTCGTAGATCTTGCTCGGCACCATCCCCAGCTCCTCGAAGTAAACCTGACGTTCCCCCTTGAAGGCCCGGTCCATGTCACGCCCTTCTCTCTCCAGGGGTTTGAGCTCGGGTTTCTCCACCTCGCCCCAGCCCACCAGGTGGAAATTGACGATCTCTACAGGGTCGTCAAGCCGGAACGAGTAAGCCTGTTCATGGAGTTCGTGGAATTTCTCGATGACAAAGCCTAGATTTCCATCCGTTAGCGAATCCTCAGAGACAGGGGTGCGCACGGTGTGCTCCTGCCCCTTGTAGCGGAGGTCTAGGAAGCGCTCAATCCATACCTTCTGCAAGGGGAAGCCTTCCTGTTGGAACTGTCGCTTTGCCTCCCCCTGAAGCTGGGCGAAGATGTGGCTTATTTCGCTGAGTCTTTCATCCTCGCAAGGCATCACGTGGGTGCGGATGAAGTCGTGGCGCAGGTTGGTCATCAGCATGCCCCAAGCGGAGAACTGGCCCGGGGCCCGGGGGACGATCACCTTTTTCATCCGGAGTTCCCGGGCCAGGGTGGCCCCGTGGAGGCCTCCGGCCCCACCGTAGGCCACCAGGGTGAAATCACGCGGGTCATGGCCCCGTTCGATGCTCACCCGTTCCAGGGCCGCCCGCATGTTGGCGTTGGCAAGCCGCAGGATCCCCATGGCCGCATCGATGACCGAGAGGCTAAACGGCTCGGCGATTTTCCTTATGGCAGCCTCCGCTTTAGCTATATTAAGCCGCATCTGCCCCCCCAGGAAGTAGTCGGGGTTAAGTCTGCCGGTAAGCAGGTTTGCGTCAGTGACGGTGGGTTCTGTGCCCCCAAGGCCATAACAGGCTGGCCCTGGGTCGGCTCCGGCACTCTTCGGTCCCACATGCAACGCCCCGCCTTGATCTATCCAAGCGATCGAGCCACCACCGGCTCCCACCTCCACGATGTCCACGACGGGGATCTTCAACGGATAACCAGCCCAGGTAGAAGTTTTTCCGATGTGGTAATCCGTATCGATTTTGAGCTGCCCCCGATCGATCAGGCTCACCTTGGCCGTGGTGCCCCCCATATCGAAGGCTATCACCGAATCTTCACCCACCGCCCTGGCGATCACCCCGGCTCCGATGACCCCCCCGACCGGCCCGGATTCCACGAGGTGAATCGGAACTCGCTGGGCCTGAGGGAAGGTGGTGGTTCCCCCGTTGGATTGCATGGCGTACTTGACGCCGGAAAGACCCTTGACGGAAAGCTCTCGATCCAGGGTGGAGAGGTACAAGGTGGCCACCGGCTGAACATAGGCGTTGAGCACAGTGGTGTTCGTACGCTCGTACTCACGCCATTCCTGGGTGATCTCGTGGGACAAGGTCACCGGCACCCCGGGGAGAAGCTCCTCGATAATTTCCCGCGTGCGGCGCTCGTGAGTCGGGTTTGCATACGCATGGATGTAACACACGGCGATGGCTTCTATCCCTGCCGCCTTGCAAGCCTCTACCGCGGCCACCACATCTTCTTCCACCAGGGGCTGGAGCACTTCGCCACGGAAGTTGACCCGCTCCCGGACCTCGAACCTATATCGTCTCGCCACAAACGGCTTGGGCTTTTGATAGAAGAGGTTATACATGTCCGGCCGGTTAGCCCGTTGGATCTCAAGGACATCCCTAAATCCCCGCGTGGTGATCAGAGCTACCTTGGCGCCTTTCCGTTCAGTGAGTGAGTTGATCACCACTGTGGTGCCGTGCACGAACTGTCGGTACTCCCGCGGGTCAGTGCCGCTTCTGGCGATCGTGTTGATGACCCCCTCTGCGAAATTATGGGGGGTAGTAAGCGCCTTCTCCAGAAGAATTTCTCCAGTGTCCTCATCTAAGCTAACGAAGTCGGTAAATGTCCCTCCGATGTCAATAGCCACTCGTTTCGCCATCAGCCCTGATACCCCCTTCCAGCAGTTTCTGGGTAAGGACCCAGAGGATCTTGGCCGGACTAGGACTTAGGTTGCGGATCGTGTGAGGCTGACTGGAGAAGATGTGAAAGCTGTCCCCAGGCTCCAGCACGAACTCCTCATCCTCAATCTGAAGCCCGATCTTCCCCTCAAGCACATAGCCGAACTCCTCCCCGGGGTGGGTGATGAGGGGATGCTGGTAGTTAGGGGGGAACTCAGCGATCAATGCTTCCAGCATCCGCTCGGACATAGGCCCGGAAAGGACGTTGTAGGTCACCCCGGAATCCTCGATGCGCAGTCGACTACGAGGGCGCCCTGCTTTGAGCACCAGCGAATTGCCGGAAGGGGCAGCGAAGAAGTATGTAAGCGGGATGTCCATCGCCCTGCAGATCGCCTGGAGGGAGGAGATGGACAAGGAGGAGAGGCCGCGCTCAACCTGGGACAGGAAGCTCACCGATAGCCCACACCGGGAGGAAAGGTCCTCCAGGGTCCAGCCTTTGCGTTGCCTGAACCCCCGAATCCTTTGGCCTATCTCCTGCATGCTGCCAGTATAGTGAAAATTTTTCACCTGTCAAGTACCTGTTGCACAAGCGTCAAAAGCGGTATAGCAGGCTTTGTTCTAAACAACCTTTCAACCGTGCAGAGATGGGGGTTTGATAAGTTGCCTGGCAGATTGGCGCCCAGTTGGAACGCTGATTGGAATTTAAAATACAACCTGGATCCTC
>DQVA01000279.1 GCA_015661965.1 Candidatus Bipolaricaulota bacterium | reverse complement strand
TTCAAGTTCTCCCGTACCCGGTCGTAGATCACGATGGTGTCGTTGAGGGAATAGCCGACGATGGTGAGGAAGGCGGCGATCACCGGCAGGTTGATCTCCACCTGAAGCAGGGAAAAGATGCCCAGGGCGATGAGGACGTCGTGCAGCAAAGCCGCGATGGCCCCCACCGCGTAGCGCAACCGGAACCGCCAGGAGATGTAGACCAGGATGGCGGCCAGCGCGATGAGGATGGCCTGCCAAGCCCTGGTGATCAACTCCCGGGATACCTGGGCCCCGATGGATACCCGTGATACCTCAGTGGTGGCTGGGAGCCCTCGCAGCGCCTGCTCTATCTCGTCCACCAGCTCCCGATTGGTCTCCACGTTGAGCGGGACGGTGATCACTGCCCCGTCGGCCCCCTGGATATCCTGGATCTGGCTATTGGCCAGGTCCACGTCGCCGGCGGGGATGGAGGCGAGCAGGTCCCGCAGCTCCTCCACCGACACCGGCTGGGAGAAGAACACGGTGAACTGGGTGCCGCCGGTGAAGTCCACCCCGGCCCGCAGTCCCACGGTGGCCACCAGGATCATGCTGAGGGCCACCAGGGCGATGGACAGCGGCACGAAGAACTTGGCCTTGCCCAGGAAGTCGAAGTGGGTCATGGCCCCCCCCTTCAAGCCAGGCGCAGCCGCCGGGCCATACGGGCCTTGAGCCGGGCCGCCCGGTTGGGATGGATGGTCCGCCGCTGGGCCGCCTTGTCCACCGCCTTCTGAAACTGAGGGAAGGCCCTTTGCGCCTCGTCCAGCTGGCCGGCTTCCATCAGCTTCTGGATATGACGGCGCCAATAGCGGATGGCGCTCTTCCTCAGGTCATTCCGCCTCCGACGACGTAAGTTCTTGCGAAGCTGCCTCTTTGCTGACCGTGTATTGGGAATAGTCGATCCCCTCCTCCATGGAAAATCCAGGGCCGATCTTAGCTGGTAGCCTGTCAACCCGCAAGGGAGGGGAAAAAGTTCCCCCGCTGTGCCTCTTTACGCCGGGCGGCAGGGGTGCTAAGGTGATAGTCGGCACATTCGTGGTAGCCGGCACCGGATCTAGGGGAAAGGGGGGGTTGTGTTGGAGTTCGTCCGCAAGAGAGATGGGCGTGTAGTCCCGTTCGAGGAAAGCCGTATTGTCGCCGCCATTGAGAGAGCCCTGGCCGAGGTGGGGAAACCCGCTCCCGAGCTGGCCCGTGAGCTTGCCCGCCAGGTGACCCAGGTCCTGTCCGCCAGGTTCGGCCCCCTGTTCGGACCGCCCCACGTGGAGGAGATCCAGGACGTGGTGGAAGAGGTACTGATGGGGGCAGGCCTTTCCGAGGCGGCCAAGGCCTACATCCTGTACCGGGAGCAGCACCGCAAGCTCCGGGAGCTCAAGGAGCTGGTTGACCCGTCCCTGGTGGAGCAGTACCTGAGGGAAGCGGATTGGCGGGTGCGGGAGAACTCCAACATGACCTTCTCGTTGCAAGGACTGAACGTGTTCCTCACCGAGAAGATCATCGGCAAATACTGGCTCAACCACATCTATCCCCCTCACATCCGTCGTGCCCATGAGGAGGGGGATTTCCACATCCATGACCTGGGCACGTTGGGCCCCTACTGCGTGGGCTGGGACCTGCAGGACCTGCTTACGGTGGGGTTTCGGGGAGTGCGGGGGAAGATAGAGTCCCGGCCGGCCAAGCATTTCCGGGTGGCCCTGCTACAGGCCGTCAATTTCCTATATACCCTGCAAGGGGAGGCGGCCGGCGCCCAGGCCTTCTCCAACGTGGACACGCTGCTCGCACCGTTCATCGCCCACGACGAGCTCTCCTATCGGCAGGTAAAGCAGGCGATCCAGGAGTTCCTCTACAACCTCAACGTGCCCACCCGGGTTGGATTCCAAACCCCGTTTACCAACATCACCCTCGACCTCAAGGTCCCTCGGCATATGGAGGAATACCCGGCCATCATCGGGGGTGTGCCCCAGCGCGCCAGCTACGGGGAGTTCCAGCGGGAGCAGGACATGTTCAACCGTGCCTTGGCGGAGGTGATGGCGGAGGGGGACGCCCGGGGGCGGGTGTTTACCTTCCCCATCCCCACCTACAACGTGACCGAGGACTTCGACTGGGAAAACCCGGAGCTGGACCCGATATGGGAGATGACCGCCCGTTATGGGATCCCCTATTTTGCCAACTTCATCGGCTCTGATATGCGCCCGGAGGACGCCCGCTCCATGTGCTGTCGGCTGCGGTTGGACGTGCGCGAGCTGCGGCACCGGGGCGGGGGCCTATTCGGCTCCAATCCCTTGACGGGATCCATCGGGGTGGTGACCCTGAATCTGCCCCGACTGGGGTACCTGGCCCGCAACGAGGAGGAGTTCCTGGAGCGGCTGGAGGCGCTGATGCAGCTCGCCGGCCGGGCCCTGGTCATCAAGCGCAAGGTGCTGGAGCGGCTGACCGAGCAGGGGCTTTACCCCTACTCCCGCTTCTACCTGCGGGGGGTCAAGGAGCAGTGGGGCCAGTACTGGGCGAACCACTTCTCCACCATCGGCGTGATCGGGATGAACGAAGCCTGCCTGAACTTGCTCGGCTGCAGCCTCGCCGAAGAGGAAGGGCAAACGTTCGCGGTCAGGGTACTGGACTTCATGCGGGAGCAGCTAGTCAAGTTCCAAAGTGCCACCGATAACCTATGGAACTTGGAGGCCACTCCGGCCGAAGGCACCGCCTATCGGCTTGCGCTCCTGGATAAGAAGCGGTTCCCCAAGATCATGGTGGCCAACGAGCGGGATGTGCAGGACTCCGGCGCCCCCCCCTACTACACCAACTCCTCTCAGCTCCCGGTGGGGCTTACCGACGATCTGTTCCACGCCCTGCGGCTCCAGGAGCCCCTCCAGACCCGGTACACCGGGGGCACCGTGTTTCACATCTGGCTGGGGGAGAGGCTCTCCAGTGGGGAGGCGGCCAAGCTCATCATCAAGAGGACGGCGGAGAACTTCCGCATCCCGTATTTCACCCTCACCCCCACCTTCTCCATCTGCCCCTCCCACGGGTATCTCGCCGGGGAGCACACCCGCTGTCCCGAATGTGGGGAGCCGGCGGAGGTGTACTCCCGGGTGGTGGGGTACCTCCGGCCGGTGGAGCAATGGAACGCCGGCAAGCAGTCCGAGTTCCGGGATCGGTTGACGTTCAACCCCCACCGGGTACGAAGCGGTTAGCGTGGTGGAGCTGGCGTATGTCAACTGGAGCTCGGCCATCGATTTCCCGGGCCGGCTGGCGGCCGTTGTGTGGACGGTGGGCTGCAACCTGCGCTGTCCGTTTTGCTACAACGGGGAGCTGGTCCTGCCGGAACTGGCCCGGGGGCTACCCCGCCTGGACCCGAGGGAGGTGCTGGCGGGCCTCGCCACCAGGAAGGGCTTCCTGGACGGGTTGGTGATCACCGGCGG
>DQVA01000201.1 GCA_015661965.1 Candidatus Bipolaricaulota bacterium | reverse complement strand
GTCGCCTCTACCTTAATGGCGCCCCACCTACTCGAATCGGAGAGCCTTATCGGTCCCAGCTCGATCTCCATCGGCTTGCTGACGATCGCGTAAGAATCCCGGGACAGCCGAACGGGCCTTGTGGTGTAAAAACCCTCGCTGTGTTTGATGACGTTCTCGACCCAAATCAGGGTTCCCCCGCCGACGAGCAAGCCGGCCGCGGCCAGCACGAAAACGGCTCCGAGGACCAGTAGCAGCACCTTTCCGGCGCTCGTCCCCTTACCCCCTTTGGTTCACAACAGGGGATTACCGACAGCAAGTCCGCAGGATGAGGACCAGGCCCACGCCGCCCTGCCCGGGGGGCCACTTGCCCGCCGTGGCCCCGGCCAAGCCCTTCTGGGACGAGGTGAGGGATAGGGCGACTGCTATCTGTGGAATTCACCGAGGCCGGGGATGCCATCCGCTTTCAGCCACAAGCGTAAGGGGGAATACCTGGTGGGCCCGCCTGGAGTCGAACCAGGGACCTCACGCTTATCAGGCGTGCGCTCTAACCGCCTGAGCTACGGACCCACGTTACCTGAATATAGCCGCGCTCCGGCCCCGGCTCAACCGGAGGCGGTCTCAAGGGCCCGGGCCAGCTCCTCCTCCAGCAGGGGATCGATCACCAGATCCAGATCGCCGTCCAACACGTCCTCCAGCCGGTAGATGGTGAGCCCGATCCGGTGGTCAGTGACCCGAGATTGGGGGAAATTGTAGGTGCGGATCTTCTCCGAGCGGTCGCCGGTGCCGATCTGGCGGCGCCGGGTCTCACGGAGCTCCGCCTCCCGCTTCCGTTCCTCGATGTCCCGGAGCTTGGCTCGCAAGATCCGCAGCGCCTGTTCCCGGTTACGGTGCTGGGATCGCTCGTCCTGGCAGGCCACCACCAGCCCGGTGGGGATGTGGGTGATCCGAACGGCAGTTTCGTTCTTCTGCATGTGCTGACCGCCCGGGCCACTCGCGCAGTAAGTCTCGATCTTGAGGTCATCGGGATTTATTTCCACTTCCACGTCCTCCGCCTCCGGCAGCACCGCCACGGTGGCGGTGGAGGTATGGATGCGCCCGCCGGATTCGGTCACCGGCACCCGCTGAACCCGATGTACCCCCGACTCGTAGCGCAACCGCCCATAGGCCCCTTTCCCCTCCACCGCGAACACGATCTGCTTGTAGCCGCCCAAGGGGGTGGGGTGGGAGTCAAGCACCCGCACCTTCCAGCCCTTTCGCTCGGCGTAGCGGGAGTACATGCGGAACAAGTCCGCGGCGAACAGGGCCGACTCCTCCCCTCCGGCCCCGGCCCGGATCTCGAGAATCGCGTTCCGCCGATCCTCCGGCCGCTCTGGGAAAAGCAGCCCCCGGATCTCCCCGATCAGGGCCTCCAACGCCCGGCGATCCTCCTCGATGGCCCGTCGCAGTTCCTCCTTCAGCCCGTCGTTCTCCTCCAGCTCCAGCAGCTCCTCCTCCTCGGCGATCTCCGAAAGCAGGGCGTTCAGCCTGTCTCCTTTATCCAACAGCTCCCTGAGCTGGGCGTAGCGACGGGAGAGCTCCGCGAAGTCGGGCCGCTCGTGGGCGCCAGGGGTGCCCAGCTCCTCCTCCAGGGCCCGGAACTCCTCCCGGGCCTCGGAGATGAGCTCCAAGAGCTTTTCCACCTGACTGGCCATGCCCTAAAGCTACGCCACCCCTCCCCCTCCCCGCAAGTCCTGTGGCAGAACCCGTTCGTTAGGGCTACATTTCCCGAACGGAGGTACGAAATGGCGAAATACCTGCTGGGCGTGGACGTGGGGACCCAGGCCACCAAGGGGATCTTGGTTGGAGCCGACGGGGGTATCCTGGCGACTCAAACGCGGGAATATGGGGTGCTCCATCCCCAGCCCTTGTGGGCCGAGCAGTGGCCGCAGGTGTGGCTGGAGGCCGCCTGTGAAGTGATACGGGGACTTCTGGCCGACATCGACCCGAGGGAAGTGGCCGGGCTGTGCATAAGCGGCCTGTACGGGGGGAGCGGGGTGCCCCTGGACGAGCGGATGGAGCCGGTCCGGCCCTGCCTCATCTGGATGGACCGCCGGGCCACGGAAGAAGTACGGTGGATCAAGGAGAATGTGGACCTGGACCGTCTGTTCACGGTCACCGGAAACTGGGTGGACAGCTACTTCGGGTACACCAAGATCCTGTGGATCAAGGACCAGGAGCCCAACAGCTGGCGCAAGATCTTCCTGTTCCTGCCCCCAAACAGCTACATCAACTTCCGCCTCACCGGGGAGATCGCCATCGACCACTCCTCGGCCGGCAACCTGGGGGGGCTGTACGATATCCGGGCTCACTGCTGGTCGGAGGAGATGGCCGATGCCTTGGGCATCCCGCTGGAACGCATGCCGGAAAGGATCGTTCCCTCCGGGCAGGTGATCGGCGAGATCAACCCTGAGGGGGCGCGGCTCACCGGTCTTGTTCCCGGGACCCCGGTGCTGGCCGGGGGGGTGGATGCCCCCATGGCCACCTTCGCCGCCGGGGCCCTGTCCCGCGGGGATAACGTCGCCATGATGGGCACCTCCACCTGCTGGGGGATCGTCCACGCCGGGGAGGGGTTCGCCAGGGAGCTCGTGTCCATGCCCCACGTGGTGGAGGCGGAGGAAAAGGTCTACACCTGGGGGGGGTCGGCCACCTCCGGGGCGCTGGTCCGTTGGTTCCGGGACCAGCTCGCTCAGTGGGAGGTGGAAAAGGCCCGCGAGCTGGGCCAGGATTCGTTTCAACTCTTGGACGAGCTGGGGGGGAAAGTACCCCCAGGTTGTCAGGGCCTCATCGCCCTGCCCTACTTCATGGGGGAACGGGCCCCCCTTTGGGACCCGCAGGCCCGGGGCGCCTGGGTAGGCCTCACCCTGTCCCATACTAAGGGGCATCTCTTCCGGGCGTTGCTCGAGGCGGCCGCCTTCGCCCTGCGCCATGCGGTGGAGGCTGGGGAGGAGATCGGCCTCCCCATCGGGGAGGAGACGCTGGTGGTGGGGGGAGTAGCCAAGTCCCCCCTGTGGCTCTCCATCCTGGCGGAGGTATTGGGCCGGCCAATCCGCACCTTGGCTACCCAGGGGATCGGGGCGCCGCTTGCGGACGCCCTGTTGGTGGGCCTCGCCACCGGCTTGGTGGACCACCACGAGCGGATCAGGGATTGGGTCAGCTACACCGATCCTGTCGTTCCCGATCCCGAGCGCAAGGCCATATACGATCGGTATTACGCCCTGTACCGCAGGCTGTACGAGGCCTTGCGGCACGAGCTCCATGCACTGGCCGAGCTAGCTCAGGAGAACACCCGGTAGGGGATGCGGAGCATCTTGGCCACCCAGACCAGCTCCTCCACCCAGTTGCCGTACACGGCATGGATGTGGTTGGAATCATATTCTGCGAGGAGCTCCTCCGGCCCTACCCGAAGCCGGGTGAAGGCGTGCGGCCATTCCACCTGAGTGGCCTCCGCCTTGCGCTCCGCCTCCTCGGGCGGCAACTCCAAGAACTCCCCGGGCAGGATGGCCAGCCAGTACTCCCCGTTCCTTCTGGCCAGGCGGGCTAAGGTGACCTCCCCCGGGGCGGCGAGGTGGCGCACCGACGCCCCCCCGGCCGGGAAGTAGAAGCCCTGGGGATAGAACTCCACCTTGGGAAGGTTGTCATCCGGGTTGTAGGAGCGGCCGGCGAAATAGGTGGGATGGGTGCCGGAGTTACAAAGGTCGAACGCCCTCAGCTCCTCGTCGTAGTGCCTGAGGTCAGCGAACAGGACCGGGGCCCCGGTGATGTGCTTCAGGATCTCCATGGTAAGGGCCCCGTCCATGTCCGCCTCGGTGGCGGCCACGCTGGGCTCCTTGGGACCGTTCCAGTCGTAGGGGTCGTTGAGAAACGCCTCGGTCAGGTCCATCGTCACGAAGTGATCGGTGAGCTCGGGCTGGGCCTTGATCCCGAGGAAGTCGAGGTGCATTTCCCTTACCATCTCGCGAACGGCGATATAGCTTGCGATCTGGAGCTTGAGCTTCTCTGGGGTAAGCTGTCGCCCATCGTACCGGATCTTTCCCACTTTCACAGACAGCCAGGAGAAGGCGGCCTCCACTTCCTCCTCGGGGGCTTCCCCGGCCCGGCGGACGATCTCGGATTGATCGATGTGCTCCACATCCACCCCAAACAGGGACATCCACTGGTCGGGGTTGGCCACCGCCGTGTACATGCCCATGGGGCGACCCCCGAACAGGCCGAAGGTCTCGCCCTGGAGGCGGTTGATGGCCGAGGCGGCTCGGATGAAGGCCAGGACCTTGCTTAAGACCGCCCCATCGCGGATGTCGCCGAACAGGCGGCCGTGCAGGGCCCCGATCTGGTCCAGGGCGCCGGCCGAGGCCAG
This sequence comes from Candidatus Bipolaricaulota bacterium, assembly GCA_015661965.1. Lineage (GTDB taxonomy): Bacteria > Bipolaricaulota > Bipolaricaulia > Bipolaricaulales > Bipolaricaulaceae > UBA3574. The sequence continues at coordinate 6,488 of DQVA01000201.1, read as the reverse complement.
CATCCCCACCATGCCGGGGTAGCGAGGGTTGATGTTGGAGAAGAGCAGGAACGGTCCCGGGGCGAACCGGGATGCGATCGCCGCCAGATGGGGGAAGCTCCACACGGCGAAGTTGAAGATGGTCATTTCGCAGCCGGAGTCGGCGAGCCTTTGGGCCTCGTTGCGGGCGAGCTCGGCGGTCCAGACGATCTCCCGGCCCTCCATCGGCTCCACCTCCCCGGTCTCCCGGAGGGCCTCGGCCAGCCGCTTCTGGAACTCCTTGTTGATCTGCTCTACTTCCCTATGAACCGACTCACGACCATCTGAGAACGTGAGAATTCCCACCTTACGTTTTTCCATATCCGCTCCTTTCCTGGCCTTCCTCAGCGCCGACAGAGCGCCACGATCGCCTCCTCGGGGATGGATACATGTCGGATGGCTACCCGATTGTAGGTATAGGTGACGTGCAGAGTGCCATCCTTCGCTTGGACGGCAGCGGGATAGCTGAACTCCCCCGGCCCCTCCTCTAGGGTCAGCGTCCAAGGCCAAGTTTCGCCTTCATCGGCCGAGAACGAGATCCACAGCGGGGTGCGGGGTCCCCATCGGGAGAACCCGGTGGGCATTACCGCGGGCCAACCATCTCCCAACTCCCGCGGCAGCTCTCTCACCCCGGTGGGGTTGTAGATCAGCGCCAATAGTCCCGACTGCAGCCGCAACAGCTCTAGGCCGCTGTTGTTGTTCGGGAGCTCAGTGGGCTCGGGGACGCTCCACGTGGCTCCCAGATCGTGGGAGTAACTCCGATAGATGAACCCCTCTTGGCTGCGCATGTAGGCCATCAGTCGGCCGTCGGCGAGCTCCACCACCGCTGGCTGGATGAGATGGGCCTCGGCTTCTTTCCCTAGATCCCCCACCACCTCCCAGCTTTCTCCCCCATCCTCCGAGCGGAGGAAGGCAGCGCTCCAGGTGGCCTCCCACTCGGTGGGGATGAGCCAGACCATCCCTTTATGGAAGGGGCGATTACGGCCCAGCAGGCCCTTCCTCTCCACGAGCAGCTCCAAGTCCGTCCAGCTCCGTCCCCCGTCCCGGCTGCGCTTGAGGAACAGGTAGGTATCACCACTACACCAACGGCCGTAGTTTATGCCCATCAACAGCCATAGCTCCCCGCTGGGGCCGGGAAACACCCGGGGATTGGCCGGTGCCCGCCGGGCCACCTCTACCCACACCTCTGGCTGCTCCCACCCCCCGCTCCCCGGCCCGAGTCGGGTGCCGAGCACCACCGAGTCCGGGGCCCCCTCCCGTTCCCCAGCGTAACAGCAGGCCAGCAGCGTACCGTCGGCGAGCTCGCAGATGCTGGAGGCATGGCAGCGGGGGTAGGCTGGGGACGGGAGGATACAAAATCGCTTAATTGCCCCTCCGACCATCACCGGCTACCCTTTCATCCCCGAACCGGCCAACGTGAACCCCCGAATGATCTGCTTGCGGAGGATGAGGAACACCGCCAGGGAGGGAAGCGAGGCTACGAACGCCCCCGCCAGGATGAGCCCATAATCGATCTCGAACGCCCCCTGAAGCAGCTTAAGCCCCACTGGCAAGGTGACCATATTGGCCTTCCTGAGACAGATCATGGACCAGAAGAACTCGTTCCACGCGAAGTTGAACATGTAGACCCCGAAAGCGGCGAAAACCGGCCGGGATATGGGGATGATGACCCGCATCAGCACCCCGAAGCTGGAACAGCCATCGATTCGGGCGGCGTCCTCCAGGTCTTGGGGGATGTTGATGAAAAACTGTCTGAGCAGGAACACCCCGATGGGCATCGCCATCATGGGTAGAGCCACACCTTGATAGGTGTTGAGGAAACGGAACTTGGTCATGGTGAAGAACAAGGGGATCACGTTCACCTGCCAAGGGAGCAGCATGAACACGAGCAGGATCATGAAAAGCACGTCCCTGCCCCTCCACTTGAGCCGGGCGAAGGAGAAGGCGGCCAATGTCGAGACGATCAGGGATCCTAAGGTGACAGAGGTGGAGACTATGAGGCTGTTGAGCAGCCACCTCAAAAACGGCCACTCCGAGAACAGCCTCCGTACGTGGTCCAGTGTGAAGTGAGAGGGGATCCATTTGGGGGGGATGTGGAAGATCTCTCTTTCCGGTTTGAAGGCGGTGTCGGCCATCCACAGGATGGGGATCACCCACAGGAAAGCGATCCCGTACATCACGAGGTAGGGCAAGATCCGCTTTAAACCCTTTTGCCAGTTCATTGTAGCTCAGACTTAAGCCCCAGCATGCGCACCCCGATCAAGGTCAGGATGAGTATCAGCACCAGCAGCACCACCCCGGCGGCGGCGGCCTTGCCCACTTGGAAGTAGTCGAATCCCACCCAGTAGAGGTAGAGGGCCAGCACCTCTGAGGACCGCCCCGGCCCGCCCTCGGTCATCATCAGCACCTGGCCGAAGGTGCGGAAGGCGGAGATGATGGTGAGCACCAGCGTGAAGAGCAGCGGGGGCTTAATCAACGGCAGGATGATATGGAGGAACTGGTGTCTGGCCCGGGCCCCATCGATGGCGGCCGATTCGAACAGCTCCCTCGGTATCTCCTCCAGCCCCGCCTGGAGTACCACCATCCGGTAGCCGGCCAGCCACCAAGCGGTGGCGAAGGCGATGGCCGGCAGCGCCCAGGCGGGCTCGGTGAGGAACACCGGGGCCGAGGGGAAGATCCGGTTCAGCGTATGCTGGAGGAGCCCGAAATCCCTGTCCAACAGCCACTTCCAGGTGATGGCCACGATGGAAACGGTGAGGAGGTAGGGGAAGAACAACACCGACTGGATCAGTGCCATGCCCCGACGGGAACGTCCCCAGCCCCAGATCATGAGGGCGAACACGAAACCGAGCCCGATGATGAGGGGAATGGTCATCCCGGCGAACTTAAACGTGTTGGCGAAGGCATTCCAAAAACGCTCCTCGTGGAAGAGCTGGATATAGTTGGCCAGCCCCACGAACTTGGACCCCTTGAGCGGGTTCCAGTCGAACAAGCTGATGTACACGCCGTAAGCCACCGGCCAGGCCAGGAACACCCCCCACAGCCCCAAGAACGGGACCACGTACAGGACTCCTTCCAGCCCCTGGTGGCGATAGAGGAAACGACCGAGTCTCCTGAACATGGCTTAAAAGGGGGCGGGGAGCCGTTCCCCGCCCCCCTGTTCGACATCAGCCGCCGCTGAGGATCCGGTTACAATCCTCCTCGGCCCTGTCCAGGGCCTCCTGGGGGGAGATCTGCCCGTTCACCGCCAGCTCGATCTGAGCCTGAATGGCGTGCTCAAGCTCCGAGCCCTTGGGATGGTTGATGGGGAAGTGGACCAGTCCCCTTTGGGCCATCTCGTTCAGCCACTGACCGGACTTGGTCCAGTATTCAGACGCCAGTAGCTCGGGGTTCTCGGCCTCGGGCTTGTAGGCGGTGATGTGGCCGCCGTACATGGTCCAGATGTGGGAGTTCTCCGAGATGAACTTCAACACCTCCATGGCCGCCAGGTAGACATCCTCGGAGGTGCCGGCGGGCTGGACCGGGATCACCAGCTGGTGGCTGTTCCCCCAGGTATAGGGGACGCCGAAGAAGCTGGGCATGGGGGCGTAACCCCAGTTGACCCCGCTCCCCACCGCGGTGCCGTAATACCAGTTCCCGGCCACCAGCATCCCCAGCTCCCCGGCCGCGAACTGACTGTAGCCATTGGTGCCGGGCTCGTTCCAACCGAAGTCGTTGAAGATGTCCACCAGGAACTGGAGGGCGAGGAGCCCCTTGGGGTTGTTGAAGGTGGCATGGCTGTAGTCCTGATCGAACAGCTCGCCGCCCATCTGCCAGAAGAACACGTACCAAATCCGGCGGAGCTTCCGGGGAGCGGAGTCCTCGGCGGGGTGGAACGCGTAGTAGCCGGCCGCCTTTATCCTCTCACAAGCGTCGATGAACTCGGCCAGAGTCTGCGGCGGGTTGTCCGGATCCAGGTCGACCTCGGCGAAGATATCTTTGTTGTACCACAAGCCCCAGCCGTGGGTGTCCAAGGGGATGAGGTAGTGGTGGCCGCCCAGTTCACCGGCCGCCCAGTTGGCCCCCACGTAGTTGTCCGGCTCTATCCCGGCCATCTCCAACAGGTTGCCCACCGGGGAGGCATCCAAGGGCGTGAGATAGTCCGCCATCTCCACCAGTTTGTTGGTATGGCAAACCCCCAACTGGGGCGGCTCGCCGGAGATCACGGACAGGCGAAGCTGAGCGTAGTACTGGGTCCAGCCTCCCTGGATGAGCTCCACCTGGATGTCAGCGTGGGTCTCGTTGAACATGTTGATGATCTGTTCCATGGCCTGCGCGTCCGCCTCGTGGAACAGGGTCTGGAAAGTGAGCTTGATCGGGTCAGCCGCCCACACCTGAAGCCCCAACAGGGCCACACCTAGCACTGCCAGAATCCACCACCTGCGCATGCAATCCACCTCCCGAGTTCGTTTTACCCGCGAAATCTTGTGCGCCAAACCGAATTGCGTTTTACCTCCCTACATCACCTCCCTTCCTCACACGTCTTTTCGGCCTCGGACACCAGGGCGAGGAGCTCGAGGATGAACGCCTCCTGCTCCTCCGCGGCCAGCGGGCGGAGGGGGGGCACCGGCTCTCCCACGTCCTGGCCCAAGGCGTTGAGGGCTTCCTTAATGAAGGACACCCGACCTCGCCGGGTCAGCCGACACAGCCGAATCACCAGCCGCTGCAGGACGGCAGCCCGGGCTGCCTTTCCAGTCTGTGCTGCCTTAAACAGGCTTACGTAAAGCTCCGGAGAGATGTTGGCACAGCTGGAGACGAGGCCGCAGGCCCCCAATGTGAGCAGGGGAAACGCGAGCTCGTCGGTCCCCACCAGCAGTGCCAACTTCTCCCTGAGTTCTAGGTATTCTTCCCAGGCCACCCAGTCCTCACGGCTCACCTTCGCCCCCGCCACGTTGGGGGCTTTCTCTGCCAACTCGCGGAGGAGATTGGCACCGAGGGGGTTACCGGTAGTAGCGGGAATATCGTACAAAAAAAGCGGGGTTCCGCTCAGCCCTTCAGCCAACTTCAGATAGTGGGCCAAAAGCTCATCGAAACTAAGCCGGTAGCGACAAGGGGGAGCGACCGCCACTGCTGTAGCACCTGCTTCGGCTGCATGGCCGGCCAGCTCTAGGGCAGCCTCCGGCCGATCATGGCCGACGTGGACGATTACCGGCATTGTCCCCCGGGCCGCCTTGAGCACCGCTTCTGTGAATGCCATCCTCGCCTGGGAAGGCAGCAACGTCCCCTCCCCGGTGGTGCCCAAGAGGAACAGGCCTCTCACTCCGGCGGCATCGAACCGGTCAACCAGCCTCGGGATGGCCTCCCGCTTGAGCTGGCCGGCCCCTCGGTCCCAGGGGGTGATCATGGCCACCCAAACCCCCGTGAACGACCCCAGGTTCATGCCGAGCCCCTTAGCTTCAACACCACAGGAATCCGCACCTCTCTAGCAGGCGATTCACACTCCCCGGAAAGCTGTTCCAATAGGAGTGCAAGGGCCCGATGCCCTATCTCGTATGGTTGCTGGGCCACGGTGGTAAGGGGTGGATTGGCCATCTCCGCCCACTCCAGGTCGTCGAACCCCACCACCGCCACGTCCTTCGGAATGCGAACCTTCCTGTGGAACAGTTCCTTGAGCACCCCTACCGTCATCAGGTTGTTGGTGCTGAAGATCGCGGTGGGGGGATCCGACAGGGAGAGGAGCTTGGCCGTGGCCCGGCGCCCCCCCGCCACCCGATAGCCGCCCCAGACCACCAGGTCCTCCGCCAGCGGGACCCCGGCCTCCTCCAGGGCGCGGCGATAGCCAGCCAGACGTTCCTCAGTTGTGGTAGCCCCAGGGATCCCCAGCACGATCCCGATCCGTTTGTGTCCGCGCTCGATGAGGTGCTGCGTGGCCAGGTATGCCCCGCCCACGTTGTCCGATAGGACCGCGTCGGCCTCCACCCCCTTGGCCTTCCGGTCGATGAACACGAACGGCATCTGCCTGCGGGCGAGCTCCTGTACGGCGGAGCTAGCCCCGTCCCGGACCGGGGCGATGAGCAGGCCGTCCATCCGTCGGCGCCATAGGAGGCGCACGTACAGGTCCTCCTTCTCCGGAGTCTCGTCGCTGTTGCAGACGATCAGGGAGTAGCCGGCCTCGATGGCCGCGTCCTCCGCCCCCCGCACCAAGGTGGCGAAGAAGGGGTTGGTGATGTCTGACACCACCACGCCGATGGCCTGGGTTTTCCTGGTGCGGAGGGAACGGGCCACAGCGTTGGGGTGGTAGTCGAGCTCCTCCATCGCCCGCCGCACCCGGGCAGCGGTCTCCGGGGCCACCTTGCGGGTCCCGTTGATCACGTGGGACACGGTTGCCACCGACACCCCGGCCCGCTGCGCCACATCCCGGATGGTCGCCATTGCTGAACCGTTTACGGTAAACGTTTACCGTATACGTTTTACATGGTAGCGAAGCGAGG